>DASRJN010000373.1:0-6468 GCA_035649455.1 Acidimicrobiales bacterium | reverse complement strand
GCGTCGAGGTTGGCGAACACGGGCAGTCCGTCGCCGATGGCGCTGGGGTTGACGAACAGATGGAGCTCGTCCACCAGGCCGGCGGCGATGAGGCCGCTGACCAGCGTCGACCCGCCGTAGACGATCAGGTCGCCGCCCGCTTGGTTCTTGAGCTCGCCGACCGTCTTGGCGAGGTCGCCACCGGCCACGGTCGCGTTCTTCCACGGCGACTCGGCGAGGCTGTTGGTGATGACGACCTTGGGCGTGTTGTTCATCCAGTCGATGGAGGCCTGGTCCTCCCCGGGCGGGCCGGACTCCCAGGCGGGGATGAACCCCTCGGCCAGCTTGCGGCCGAGGACGATGGTGTCGACGGACTCCATGAGCCCGTCGATGTAGGCGTTGATGTCGTCGGTCCAAGGGAAGGTCATCCAGTCCATCTCGCCCTTCGGGCCGGCCATGTAGCCGTCGACGGAGGTCTGGACCTGGAGCTTGAGCTTGCGCAACTGGCTTCCTTTCCGGATTGGCTTGGCTGATTCGTGACCTGGTGCGGGCGGGTCTCAGCCCGCCAGCACGGTGTCGGCCTGCCCGACCGCCAGCTGGAAGGCCTCCACCGCGCCGAGGTCGACCACCTGCTCCATGTGCTCGAGCGAGGCGAAGATCGAGCGGATCTCCATCCGGGTGACCCCCTCGTGCTCGGCGAGCTCGACCCGGATCGCGGTGGTCGGCAGCTCGTCGCTGGGGGTCCCGTCGTGGTCCGCGAACCCGTCGACGAACTCCAGCGACCGGGGCGGGTCGACCGACGCGATCCCCCACCGGCCCCGGCTCCGGTCGCCGTCGGGCCCGGTCATGAAGTAGGTGACCTCCCCGCCGGGTGACAGGTCGTGGCGCTCGACCGTGGCCGGGTAGGCGGGCGGCCCCCACCAGCGTTCGAGCTGGCGCGGGTCGGCCCACAGCTGCCAGACCCGCTCGATCGGGGCGGCGAACTCGGCGACCACCGTGAGGCTCAGGTTGTCGACGTCCTTGTCGACGCGGATGACTGTCAACGCTCTCGTCCTCTCTGGTTCTTCGGGGAGCTAGGGGCGGGGGGGCGGCGCCAGCAGCCCGGACATCCGGTCCACTCGCTCGCGCCAGGACATCTCCAGCTGATCGAGCGCCCGCCGTGCGCGCAGCACCGCCTCGCGGTCGGTGCGCACCAGCTGCTCCCGCCCGCGGCGCTGCTTGGTGACCAGGCCCGCCCGCTCCAGCACCGTGACGTGCTTCTGGACCGCGGCAAAGCTCATCGGATACGCGTTCGCCAGGCCGGACACCGACAGCTCGCCCCCAGTGCAACGACGCACGATGTCCCGGCGGGTAGCGTCCGCCAGGGCGTGGAACAGCACGTCGACAGCCCTGTCGTCGAGCTCCCCCAGCGTGTCGAGTGCGGCCCCATCTACAACCATTCGGTTGTACGTTAGCAAGCCCTTGGTCTCAGTCCGCGCCGGTCTGGTGATGAGGGGCGTGGACCGGCTTCGACTCGGACGAGCCGCGCTGGCGAAGGTAGACGCTGAGCACCACCAACGCCCCGACGGCCATGAACTCGGACTGCCAGTTCTGGAACGACTCGAACCAGAACTGCGAGCGGAACAGGTAGTCGAGCGCAGAGACCCCAGGTTCGCCGTGGGCGACCTCCTCCGCGCTGAAGGCGCGCGCACCGGTGACGAGGTGCCCCAGGAACGCGAGCGCGAACATGCCGAGCAAGGCGATGCTCAGCGAGTGCTCGTAGAGCCGGAGCACCCACCCGCCGCGGCGGACGGGCCAGGGCGCGTCGGGATCGTCCCGGTGGTCGCGGGGATCGGCCTCTAGCGCGGGATCGCCCTCGGGAGGCTTGGACTCGGCCGAGCCTCTCTGGATCAACCAGGCCGTGAGCAGGACGTACACCCCCATCTGGAGGAACTCCGACTCCCAGTTCTCGAAGGTTGCCTCCCCGAACTCCGCCCGGGTGAGGTAATCGGGCAGGCTCACCGTGGGCTCACCGTGGGCGCGCTGCTCCTCGTTGAACATCCGGTGGCCGGTCAGCACCTGGCCGCCGAGCCAGAGGAGGAGGAAGACCGCGAAGGCGACGACCGCCAGGCTGTGCTCTCGGAGGAAGCGGCGGAAGCCCCTTCGGCCCGGCTTCGGCGTTTCCTGGGCCCGGCGGTCAGCCACCCTCACGGGGGCGCGCACGGCGGTCATGGACATCTGCCTACCCGGCCAGGCCGCGGGTGTAGCCACGGGCCGTGGCGGGCACGCCTGTTAGGTGACCCTCGTCGGCTACCACGCCTCCCACGAGCAGCTCCCGCCCAGCGTCCTGCTGGAGGCCGCTCGGGCGGCGGCCGAGGCCGGCTTCGGGGCGGTGTCGTCGTCGGACCACGTGACGCCCTGGAGCCGGGCGCAGGGCGAGTCAGGGTTCGCCTGGGCGTGGCTCGGCGCCGCCCTGCAAGCGGTGCCGGTCCCGTTCGGGGTGGTCAACGCCCCGGGCCAGCGCTACCACCCGGTCATCATCGCCCAGGCCATCGCCACGCTGGCGGAGATGCACCCGGGTCGGCTGTGGGTGGCGCTGGGCTCGGGAGAGGCGTCGAACGAGCACGTCACCGGCGAGCCGTGGCCGGCGAAGCCCGAGCGCAACGCCCGGCTGCTCGAATGCGTCGAGATCATCCGCCGCCTGCTGCAGGGCGACGAGGTCAGCGCATGCGGCCGGGTGCACGTGGACCGCGCCCGACTGTGGACCCTGCCGGACCGTCCGCCCCCGTTGATCGGTGCCGCCCTCAGCGAGTCGACGGCGGCGTGGTGCGGCGGCTGGGCCGACGGACTCATCACCGTGCACGCGCCGCCCGAGCGCCTCCGCCGGGTGATCGAGGCGTTCCACGCCGGCGGCGGGGAGGGCAAACCGGTGCGGGTGCAGGTGAAGGTGGCCTGGGCATCGAGCGACGACGAGGCGCTCGTCGCCGCCCACGAGCAGTGGAGCACCAACGTCCTGGACCCGGTGCTCATGGCCGATCTGGAGACGGTCGAGCAGTTCGAGGCGGCCGCGGCCCACGTGCGTCCCGACGACATGCGCGGCGCGGTGCTCGTGTCCTCCGACCCCAAGCAGCACGTGGCCTGGCTGCACGAGATCCTCGACTGCGGGGCGGACGAGCTGTTCCTCCACCAGGTCCCCCGGGATCAGCAGGGCTTCATCGACACCTTCGCCGCCGAGGTGCTCCCCGAGGTGGCGGTCCCGTGAGCCTCGCCTTCACCAGCGACCAGTGGTGGAAGAACGGGGTCGTGTACTGCCTCGACGTCCAGACCTTCCACGACCACGACGGCGACGGCATCGGCGACCTACCCGGCCTGGTCGAGCGGATCGACTACCTGGCCGGGATCGGCGTGTCCACGCTGTGGTTGATGCCCTTCTATCCGACGCCCGACCAGGACGACGGCTACGACATCAGCGACTTCTACAACGTCGACCCGCGGCTGGGCACCCTCGGCGAGTTCGTGGAGGTGGTGCGCACCGCCCGCGATCGCGGCATCCGGGTGATCATCGACCTGGTGGTCAACCACACGTCCGACCAGCACCCGTGGTTCCAGGCGGCGCGGTCCGACCCCGACTCGCCCTACCGGGACTGGTACGTGTGGGCCGACGAGCGGCCCGAGGACCCCGACCTCACCGAGACCTTCCCCGGCGACCAGGGCGGCGTGTGGACCTACGACCGCAAGGCCCGGAAGTACTACCTCCACCGCTTCTACCAGACCCAGCCCGACCTCAACATCGCCAACCCCGCGGTCCGCGAGGAGATCGCGCGCATCATCGGCTTCTGGCTCCAGCTGGGGGTCAGTGGGTTCCGGGTGGACGCGGTGCCGTTCCTCATCGAGCTCGACGGCATCGACGGCGCCCCCTCGGTCGATCCCCACCGCTACCTGAAGGACATCCGCTCCTTTCTCGAGCGGCGCCATGGGGAAGGCATCCTGCTGGGCGAGGTCAACCTGCCCCCCGAGGACCAGCGGACGTTCTTCGGCGACGAGGACGGCGACGAGCTCAACCTGGTCTTCAACTTCCACGTCATGCAGCGGATCTACCTGGCCCTGGCCCGCCAGGACGCCACCCCGGTCGAGCAGGCGCTCGCCGAGCTGCCCGACGTCCCGTTCGACTCGCAGTGGGCCACGTTCCTGCGCAACCACGACGAGCTCACCCTGGACAAGCTGAGCGACGAGGAGCGCCAGGAGGTGTTCGACGCCTTCGGGCCCGACCCCGACATGCAGCTCTATGGCCGCGGCCTCCGCCGCCGTCTGCCGCCCATGCTCGGCGGCGACGGCCGGCGCATCCGCATGGCCTACAGCCTGCTGTTCTCGCTGCCCGGCACGCCGGTGCTGTTCTACGGCGAGGAGATCGGCATGGGCGAGAACCTGGCGGTGCGCGACCGCCTGGCCGTCCGCACGCCGATGCAGTGGTCGGACGAGCCGGGCGCCGGCTTCTCGACCGCCGATCCCGCCCGCTTCCCCCGGCCCCTGCCCGAGGGTGCGTTCGGCCCGCTGGCCGTCAACGTCGCCTCCCAGCGCCGGGACGGGGGCTCGCTGCTCAACTGGTTCGAGCGGCTCATCCGCCGGCGGCGCGAGACCCCCGAGCTCGGCCTGGGATCGTGGGCCGTGATCCCCAACGACCAGCCCGGCGTGCTGGCCCACCGGTGCGACTGGGACGGGTCGACCGTCGTGGCCGTCCACAACTTCGGCCCCGAGCCCTGCCACCTCGACCTGCCACTGGACGGGATCAAGGACGCGGTCGGAGCCGACGACCTGCTCGACGGCGCCGCGGAGCAGCCGCCGCGCTCGGGTGCGTTGAGCCTCAAGCTCGACGGCTACGGCTACCGGTGGCTGCGGATCCGCCGAAAGGGCCAGCGGGCCACGCCCTGACCGGCGCTAGGCGGCGATCCCGGCGAGGGCGTCGAGCAGCCGGTCGACGTCGCCGGCGTCGTTGTAGTGGACCAGGCCGGCCCGCACTGCGCCGGCGTCGCCCAGCCCGCACCAGTGCGACGTCTCCCAGGCGTAGTTGGTGCCCGCCCACACCGCGATCCGCTGCTCGGCCAGGCGCCGGGCCACAGTCTCGGGATCCAGGCCGGCCACCGTGAACCAGCGGGTGGGCGCGTCGCCGGGCCGGCGTTCACCCAGCACGTGGACACCGTCGATGGCCCGCAGCCCCGCGTCGAGCTTGTCACCCAGGGCCTGTTCCTCCTGCCATCCCCGGGGGATGACGCGGTCGAGCATGAACCGCCCCGCGGCCTGCGCCGCGGCCAGCTGCTCGAACGGGAGCGTGCCCAGCTCCCAGCACTCCGGCACGGTGTCCGGCGAGGGCACCAGCTTGTCCGGGCGCGCCTCGGCCAGCAGGGCCGGGTCGGCGCTCAGCACCCCCACATGCGGTCCGTACCACTTGTAGGCCGAGCACACGACGGCGTCGGCGCCCCAGCCCCGCCGGTCGACCGGGCGGTGGGGTGCGGCCGCCACCGCGTCGACGTAGGTCCGCGCCCCGGCCTGCCGCACGATCTGGCAGATGGCGGCCACGTCCGGCGCCGTGCCGACGACGTTCGAGGTCGCGGTGAAGGCCACCCAGCGGGTGCGCTCGGACAGCACCGCGGCGATGTGCTCCGGCTGCAGCGCCAGCGTGGCCCGGTCGGGCTCGGCGAAGCGCACGACCGCCCCGGCCCGCTCGGCCGCGATCACCCAGGGCCGCACGTTGCCGTCGTGGTCGAGCCGGGTCACGACCACCTCGTCCCCGGGCCCGAGGGCCCGGCCCACGGTGGCGGTGAAGCGCATGGTCAGCGAGGTCATGGACTCGCCGAACACGATCCCGTCGGCCTCACCCCCGAGCAGCTCGCCCGCCACCTCGCGGGCCGCTCCTACCAGCGCGTCGGTCGCCTGCGCCTGGGGGAAGGGACCGTGCGCGTTGGCGGGATCGCCCGACCGCCACCACGTCGTAGCCGCGTCGATGGCCGTGTCCACCGCCTGGGTGCCGGCCGGCCCGTCGAGCCGCACCCAACCGTCCTGCAGCCCGGGGAAGCGCTCGCGATCCACGCCGCCGAGGGTACGGCACCCGGCGGCGGGCAAGAATGCGATCCCGTGACACCCTCGCCGAGCCCCGCCATCCGCCGCGAGGACGACGGCCACGTGCGCCGCCTGGTCCTGTGCCGGCCCCGTGAGTACAACACGATCACCCCGGCCCTGCGGGACGAGCTCGCCGCCGCGCTCGACGAGGCCGAGCGGGATGGCGAGGTGCGGGTGGTCCTGCTGTGCGCCGAGGGCCCCGCGTTCTGCGCCGGCTTCGGCCTCGACTGGTCCACCGCCGGCGGTGGCGGGCCGCGTGACCGGGTGTGGGACACGGTCGCCGACGTCGAGATGATCGGCACGTTCGGCCGCACGTTCGCCCGGCTGCACGAGATCTCCAAGCCCACGATCGCGGCGGTCCAGGGCTGGTGCATCGCCGGCGGCACCGACATGGTG
>DASRJN010000372.1:0-27536 GCA_035649455.1 Acidimicrobiales bacterium | reverse complement strand
TGGACCGGCAGCGACCGCCGGCTCAACCTCGCGATCCTGTACTGAGCCAGGATGGGCGGATGCCCATCCGCCTCGCCACCGCGGCTGACGCCGCCGCCGTGCGGGCCGTCTACGCGCCCGTGATCGAGACCACCGCCATCTCCTTCGAGCTCGTCGTGCCGTCCGAGGACGAGATGGCTGCCCGCATCGCCGGGCGCCAGCCCGCCCACCCGTGGCTGGTGGCCGAGGGCGACGACGGCCGGGGCGTGGTGGGCTACGCCTACGGGGGCCGGTTCTCGGGCCGGGCCGCGTACGACTGGTCGGTCGAGACCAGCGTCTATCTCGCCGAGGCCGCCCGCGGCCGGGGCGTCGGGCGCAGTCTCTACGCCGCCCTGCTGGCCGTCCTCGCCGCCCAGGGCTACCGCCAGGCCATGGGCGGCATCGCCCTGCCCAACGAGGCCAGCGTCCGGCTCCACGAGGGCGCCGGCTTCAGCCTCGTCGGCGTCTACCGGGCCGTCGGCTGGAAGTTCGGCACCTGGCATGACGTGGGCTGGTGGCAACGCCCCCTGGCCAGGTCCGACGGCCCTCCGCACCCCCCGATCCCCCTGACCGAGCTGGCGCCGACGACGCTGGCCGCCGCGCTGCGCGCGGGAGCCGACACGACCGCATGACACGCGCAAGGCTGTGCGCATGACTGAGGGGATCATCGCGCAGACGACCACGATCACCGGCCACGGCGGGGACGAGATCGAGGCGTACCTCGCCCATCCGCTGGAGGGCGACGGCCAGCCGAGCGTCGTGGTGTGCCACCACATGCCCGGCTACGACCGGGCGTCGAAGGAGATCGCCCGCACCTTCGCGGTGTACGGCTACGCCACCCTGATGCCCAACCTGCACCACCGGTACGCCCCGGGGGCCAAGTCCGCCGACGCGGCGGCCGCGGCCCGGGAAGCGGGCGGGGTGCCCGACGCGCAGTGCCTGGGCGACGTCCAGGCCGCCATCGACGTCCTGCGGGCCCGGCCCGAGTCCAACGGCAAAGTGGGCGTCATCGGCTACTGCTCCGGCGGCCGCCAGAGCCTGCTGGTGGCGTGCCGGCTGGACGTCGACGCCGCGGTGGACTGCTACGGCGGCCGGGCCGATCCGAACTGGGGCGCGGACCTGCGCTGCCCGCTGCTCGGGCTGTTCGGCGACGACGACCAGTTCCCCGCGCCCGACGACGTGCGCGCCCTCGCCAAGGTGCTCGACGAGCACGGGAAGAGCTACGACTTCCACTCCTACGAGGGCGCGGGGCACGCTTTCTTCTCGGTCGACCGGCCCTCCTATCGCCTGGAGGCGGCCAGGGACGGCTGGAAGCAGATCTGGGCCTTCTACGGCGATCACCTCCAGGGGGCGTGAGCATGTGCACCTACGTGACCACCACCCCGGTCGCCGGCAGCGGCTACACCGGCGACGACTGGTTCCCGGTCGACCGGGCGGTCGTCTACTTCGACCACCCGCAGGACGCCCCGCTCGACCACGCGCTGTGCGTGGACGTGTGGGGCGCCGGCGGGCGGGTGGCCGTCGAGCTGGACGCGGCCTCGGCCCGCGGGCTGGCCGAGGCCATCCTCGGGATCCTGGACCACGAGGAGGTCCGGCCCCTCACGTGACGATCTCGACCGTGTCGCCGTCGGCCAGGCGGTGGCCCGGGCCGACGCGCTGGCCGGCGAAGCGGGCCGAGCCGCCCCACAGCCGGGCGCCCCGGCACGCGGAGCCGATCTCGTGGTGGATCGTGTGGGCCACGCCGGCCACGGTGACGGGCGGCGGCAGGGCGATCGGGTCGGGGTCGGCGACGCCGTTGCGCCGCAGGTAGACCCGCACCAGGCCGGTCAAGTCCCAGATCGCGTCACGCAGTGCATCCAGGCTGATGTCGTCGAGCACCGACACCTCGACCACCGCCAGCGGGGCGACATGGCGGCGCAGGGCGTCCACCGCGCCGGACGCGGCATCGTCCGCCTTGGTGGCAGCCACGAGGCAGGGCAGGTCGATGTCCGACGCCTCCAGCTCGGCGCGCAGCGCGTCGAGCCGGCTCGCCGGGCCGCTCAGGTCGTGGCACAGCACCATGGCGTCCGCGGTCCGCAGCACCGACAGCAGCGCCCGGCCGCCGCCCCGGCCCTCGGCCGCCCCGTCGATCAGCCCGGGGATCTCGATCAGTTGCACCAGCACCCCTCCCGCCCGAGTGGCCGCGGCCACCGGCCGGGTGGTGGTGAAGGCATAGTCGCCCGTGCGGATCTGCACGTCCGACAGGGCCTGGAGCAAGCTCGACTTGCCCGCGTTGGGGGGACCGACCAGTGCGATCTGGGCCGCGCCCTGGCGCCGCACCGCGATCGAGTCGCGGTGGGTCGCGCCGCGGCGGCGCTCGGTCTCCCCGATCTGGGCCGTGACCCAGCGGCGCAGGTCGGCGTACGGGCCGTTCCGGTAGTCCGGCAGCTCGGCCAGGATCGCCCGCAGCTCCTTGGTGCGGGCCGACCCCTCCTTGCCTACGAGCCGGCGCTTGATGACCTGCTGGAATGTCCGGTGTGGCATCGGCATGACGCGCTCCTCCAACCTCGGGGCAGGAGAGCACCGCGACGACTGAGTGACGCGCCGTGTCTCCCGCCGCTTCCTTCGACGTGCGTGGAAGCGGCGGGATCAGCCGTTGAGCCTGGTCACCTCGGCTCGCCAGGTCATCTCACGAGACATGGCGGGAACGCTACCGACCGGAGCCGGGGCGGGCCCAGCCATTTCCGTCGCCACGGCGAGTGCGACGAGCCGCACGCGTGAGGGCAGTGGTCTAGCGTCACGGCATGGTCAGCGTCGCGCTCGTCGTGAAACTCGTCGCCAAGCCGGGGGTCGAGGAGGAGCTTGCGGGCTTCCTCGAAGGGGCCTTGGCGCTCGCCAACGCGGAGGAAGGCACGCCGGTGTGGATGGCGCTCCGCAGCGATCAGTCCACGTTCTGGATCGTCGATGCGTTCCCCGGGGTCGACGAGCGCCAAGCGCACATCGATGGCGAGATCGCCTCCGCCCTGTTCGCCAACGCCGACCGGCTGCTGGCCGAGGCGCCCGAGATCAACCTGGCCGAGGTGCTCGCGTTCAAGTAGTGGAGGCGGACCGGCTCTTCGAACGAGCCGCCGCGCTGGGCGAGGGGACCGCGGGGCTGGTCATCTCCGTCGCCCTGGTGAGCGCGGGCGGCGAGGAGCGCAGCGCCACCATCGGCGCGCCCGACGGGGAGCGGTTGCCGTCGTGCTCGTCGTTCAAGCCGGTGGTGGCGGCAGCCGTGCGGTCGGCCGCCCGCGACGGCCTCGTGTCGCTGGAGGCACCGGTGGAGGGCGGTTCGACGCTCGAGCTCCTGCTCAGCCACTGCTCGGGGCTGGCGGGGGACCTCTACGAGGTGGCGGTGGAGGCGGCGTCCGACGAGGAGGCCGCGGCCGTGCTGGCAGACCGCTTCCTGCCCCGGGTGCCGCGGGTGGCGCCCGGTCGCTTCTGGTACAGCAACCTCGGCTACGTGCTGGCGGGCCTCCTGCTGGCCCGGGCCGAGCGGGAGCCGCTGCTCGACGTGGTCCGGCGCCGGGTGCTGGGGCCCGCCGGCGCGGAGGCGGAGGCACCCACGCCGAGCGTCTCGCTGCGGGCGGCGGGGTCGGGGATCCGGCTGCGCGCGCTCGATCTGGCCCGCGTCGGCGCGGCCCTGGCCCGAGGCCCGCTGGCGGGTCTCGGGACCGCACCCGTGATCCCTGCCGCCCGCCTGGCCGCCGGCGCCGGGCAGCACCCCGGCGGCGGGTTCTTCGTCGACGACCGCTACGGCCGGCGGCTGCTCGCCCACGGCGGCGGTGATGGGGGCCACGGCTCGGCCTGGGTGGTCGACCCGGAGGAGGGCTGGTCGGCCGCCGCCCTGTTCAACCACCCGGCCGGCTACGGGCTCGACCTCCCCGCCGCGGTCACCGGCCAGGACCGGGGCGCCGATCCCCTACGCCCGCCCCGCGCCCCGGCGGCCCCCGGCTGGTACCTGAACGCCTACGCGGGCGTGGCCGAGGTGCATGCCGATGGGGTGCGCCTCAACGGCCGCGCCGTCCCCGCCCGCTGCGCCGCCGACGGCCGCGGCATCGTGGTCAACGCCACCCGCATCGTCATCGGCTCCCTGCCCTACGACCGCATCCCGCCGCCCGGCGACGTCGCTGTCGATCCCGGCCTGGCCGGCACCTTCACCGCCCCGTGGGACGACCTGAGGGTCGAGCCCGGCGCCACCGCTCCCACGGTCCACTCGACCCGGCGCGGCGAGTCGCCCGCGGTGGCGCTCACCCCCACCACGCTGGCCACCGACCTCGGGGTCCTGGAGCTCCGCGGCGACGACCTGGTCGCCGGAGGCGCCTACCCCTTCTCCCGGACCTGACGACCACGATGGGCCCTCTAAGGGGGCCGGGCCGCAAGCAGGACGCTCGCGGCCAGCGCGGCGAGCAGCACCGCGGCCGTGACGGCCGAGGCGAAGGCGAGGTCGGCGCTCACGCCGGCGACCCTCGACGCCAGGGCCACGACCCCCAGCTGGACGAGGACGATCGGGACGACCGGCCGCCGGGGCCGGAGGGCGGTGCGCAGGCGGCCCGTGCGACCGGCGAGCCACCTCCCCGCGGGGAGGGTCACGAGCAGGCCGAGGCAGCCGACGGCGCCGACGATGGAGGGCTCCCGCCCGCGCCCGCCCACCGCCGCCACCCAGATGAGCAGGGCGGTGGCCGCGCCGGCCCCCGGCGGGCCCAGGCGGCCGTCCCCGAACGGCCAGCCGCGCACGGCCAGGGGCACGCTCGCCCCGAGCAGCGCCGCCGCCTGCTCGGTGTCCGGAACCGCGGCGAACACCCCGGCGGCCGAGATCGCGTAGAGGAGCGGCGTCAGCCCGGCCGGCCCGTGCTCGACGTCGGTCCGGCCGGCCGCCGGCACGCTGACGACCAGGGCGGCGACCAGGAAACCGCGGACCCACGCCGTCGGCGAGGCGTCGGCGGCGAGCAGGCAGGCGGAGGCAACCGTGGCGCCGAGCGCCACCAGCCCCGTGGTGCCGGCCGGAGGTCGCCGTGCCAGCCACAGGCCCAACGCGGGCAGGGTGACGCCGGCCAGCCCGAGCACCGTGGACGCGGTCACCGGCCACGTCCGGCCGACGGCACCCAGGGCGGCCGCCACCACCAGCAGCCCGGGGACCGCGGCGCGGGTGCGCGGGGCCCGCCCGTGGGTCAGGATCATGGCCATGACCAGGGCGAACGTGGCCGCCCCCAAGCCCCACAGGAACTGCTCGGCCGGGAAGTCGCGCAGCGTGAGGCGCATCCCGAGGACATCCACCGCGTGAGTCTGTCGCGGCGAGTGGCGCGACCGGGGCGGGCGCGACAGACTTGCAGGCGATGGGGGTCACAGCTGGGGAAGCTGCTCGGGGCGCGCGTGGCGAGGAGCCGGATGCTCGCCGGACGGCGACAGCCCCCGCGGCGGTCCTCGGCCGCACCGGCCGGGCACCCTGGTTCCGGACGTCGCGGCTGCTCGACCTGGCGCTGGCCGTGCCGGTGCTCGTGCTCGCCGCGCCCGTGATCCTCGGCCTGGCGCTGCTCGTCCGGCTCAGCATGGGCGCGCCCGTGCTGTTCCGCCAGGAACGCGCCGGGCGCGGCAACCGGGTGTTCGAGCTCGTGAAGTTCCGCACCATGCGGCCGGCCGCGCCGGGCCACGACGGCCCCGAGTCCGACCGCGACCGGCTCACCGCGCTCGGCCGGGTGCTGCGCTCGACCAGCCTCGACGAGCTGCCCACGCTGCTCAACGTCGTGCGCGGCGACATGAGCCTCGTCGGGCCCCGGCCGCTGCCCGTGCGCTACCTGCCCCGCTACTCGCCCGAGCATGCCCGCCGCCACGAGGTCCAGCCCGGCATCACCGGCTGGGCCCAGGTCAACGGGCGGAACGCGCTGTCCTGGGACGACCAGCTCGACATGGACGTCTGGTACGTCGAGCACCGCTCGCTCCGCCTCGACCTCCGCATCATCCGCGACACGGTGGCCAGCGTGGTCCGGCGGGAGGGCATCTCGGCCGACGGCCACGCCACCCGCCCCGAGTTCCCCGGCTCCGCCGCCCGCCGAGCCGCGCTGGCCGGCGCCGACGGTCGCCTGCCGCTGTGAGGGCCGGCGAGCCGGTCACCGTCCTCATCTCGTCAGCGGGCCGGCGCGTCGAGCTGCTACGGGGGTTCCGCCGGGCGCTGGAGGCCGTCGGCGCCGCCCCCGGCCGGGTGCTCGCCACCGACTGCTCCTGGTACTCGAGCGCCTTCCACGACGCCGACGAGGCGTTCCTCGTGCCGCGGCTCGGCGACCCGGAGTTCGTCCCCCGGCTCCTCGAGCTGTGCGTGAAGCACCGGGTCGACCTGATCGTCCCCACGATCGACACCGAGATGCCGGTGTGGGTCGCCCACCGTGACCAGTTCGACGAGATCGGGACCACGATCGCCCTCTCGCACGGCGACGTCGTCGCGATCGCCGCCGACAAGCAGCGCACGCACGACTGGCTCGTGACCCAGGGCTTCCCCACCGTCGACCAGACGACGCCGGCGGAGGCCCTTGCCCACCCGGACGCCTGGCCCTTCCCGCTCATGGCCAAGCCCCGCTACGGGAGTGCCGGCCTCGGCGTGGGGCTGGTCCGCGACGCCGAGGAGCTGGCGCTCGTCGCCCGCCGGGGCCACGAGCTGGGCGAGATCGTCGTGCAGCGGGTGGCGCCCGGCATCGAGCACACGATCGACGTGCTGGTCGATCGCGCCGGCCGCTGCGTGTGCGCCGTGCCCCGCCGCCGCATCGAGGTCCGGGCCGGCGAGGTCAGCAAGGGCGTCACGGTGCGGTCGGCGGCCCTCGAGGACCTGGCGGCCCGCCTGGGCGAGGCGCTCCCGGGGGCCTACGGAGCGCTGAACGTGCAGGTCTTCGCCGACGACGCCGGCCGGCTGGCGGTGATCGAGATCAACGCCCGCTACGGCGGCGGCTTCCCCTTGAGCCTCGAGGCGGGGGCCGACTTCCCCCGCTGGATGCTCGAGGAGCTGCTGGGGGCGCCGTCGACGGCGTCGCCCGACGGCTGGCGCGCGGGCCTGGTGATGCTGCGCTACGACGCGGCGGTGTTCGTCGACGAGCAGAGCCGCGACCAGTGAGCGGACCCGCCATGGTGCGACGCGCCGTCGTGTTCGACGTCGACGACACCCTGTACCTGGAGCGCGACTACGTGCGCAGCGGGTTCACCGCCGCCGGCGCCTGGGCTCGCACCGAGCTGGGCGTGGCCGACTTCGGCGACCGGGCCTGGGCGGCCTTCGAGGCGGGCGTCCGGGGCCGGATCTTCGACGAGGCCCTGGCCGCGTGCGGCGTCCCGGCGAACGGCTCGGTCGTGTCGCAGCTGGTGGACGTCTACCGGTCGCACGCTCCGGCGATCGAGCCGTTCCCCGACGTTTCGGTCTGGCTCGCCGGGCGGCCGGCCGACTTCGCGGTGGCGGTGGTGACCGACGGCCCGCGGGCGAGCCAGCGGGCCAAGGCGGCCGCGCTCGACCTGGCCGGCTGGGCCGACCCCATCGTGTTCACCGAGGAGCTCGGCCCGGGACGCGGCAAGCCGCACCCTGCCGCGTTCGCGCGCGTCGAGGCGGCGACGGGGCTGGCGGGCGCCGCCTGCGCCTACGTGGCCGACAACCCCGCCAAGGACTTCGCCGGCCCGCGGTCCCGGGGCTGGCGCACCGTGCGGGTGCGCCGGGAGGGCGGCCTGCACGCCACCGTCGCCAGCGGGGACGACGTGGACGCCGAGATCATGGCGTTCGCCGAGCTGGACGAGGCTCTGGCCTGGTCGTGACGGGCGCTGGTTCCGCCAGACGGGCGGGGATCGTCGCCCGCAGAGCGCACCCGAGGTCGTCGAGTCCCTTGCGCTCCGCACTCGACGCGTAGGTCTCGAGCACGATCCGGAGCACGCGGCGCTCGTCGAACTCGCGCCGGGCCTTGCCGGCGCCGGCGGCACCGTAGCGGGCCCGGGTGTCGGGGTCCTCGCCCAGCGCGCGGATGGCGCCGGCCAGCGGATCGGGCTGCCGCACGGGGACGAGCAGGCCCGTGACCTCGTGGTCGACGACCTGGCGGCAGCCCCGGACGTCGGTGGCGATCACCGGCAGCCCCGAGGCAGCCGCCTCCATGGCCGCCCGGGGGAAGCCCTCCCGCCACGAGGGCAGCACGAACAGATCCATGGCGCCGTAGAGCCGGTCCACGTCCTCGCGCAGGCCGAGGAAGCGCACGCCGGCCGCCTCGGCCTCCCGCACGGTGTCCCGGTCGAGGGCGTCGGGCTTGGCCGGGTCGTCGGGGCCGATCACCACGACGACGTACCGGTCGTCGAGGCGCCGGGCCGCGGCGAGCAGCTCGAGCACGCCCTTCTCGGCGACGAGGCGCCCCACCATGCCGACGACCACGTCGTCCGGGCCGGCGCCCAGCTCCGCCCGCACGGCCGCCCGCTCGGCCGGCGCCACGGCCCCGGGGCGGAACCGGTCCAGGTCGATGCCGTTGCCGAGCAGCCGCGTCCGGCGCCGGCGATTGACCCGCCGCTGCAGGAGCAGGTCGAGGTCCTCCGGGTTCTGGATCAGCTCGGCGTCCGAGAACCGGGCGGCGACGGCCTCCAGCCCGAGGACGACCGTGCGCCGGAGCCGGCCGTGGTCCGCGGTGACGTAGAGCCCGTGGTTGGTGTTGACGACGATCGGGACCCGGGCCAGGCGGCCCACCACACGCCCGTAGAGCCCGGGCTTGGGGTTGTGGGTGTGGAGGACGTCGGGCCGCTCGCGCCGCAGGATGCGCCACAGCTGGGCGGCGGCGCGCAGGTCGGCGAGCGGGTCCATGGCCCGGGTCGAGGCCGTCAGCGGCACATGCCGGATGCCGTCGCGGGCCAGGCTCTCCGCGTCGGGCCCGGGGGCGCTGACGCCCACGGCCTCGCCGCCACCGTCGCGCACCGCGGCGAGCTGGGCCCGCAGCAGGTAGCGCAGGCTGGAGTCGACGGTCGTGAGATGCACGACCTTGAACGCCGGCGTGGTGGCGGCCGTCATGCCGAGCACCCTACGTTGCCGCCGGTGCGGGCCATGCCAGTAGCTCCGAAGCGGCCCGCGAGCGCTCGACGCGCCATGATGTCACCCATGGCTGGGAACCGGTTGGTGGTGGTCGGGCAGGGTTACGTCGGCCTGGCCTTGTCGGTGCGGGCCGTCGAGGCCGGCTTCGACGTCGTGGGCTACGACGTGGACGGCGACCGGATCAAGTCGCTGGCTGCGGGACAATCGTTCGTCGAGGACGTCGGCGACCGGGCCCTGCAGGCGGCCCTGGCCACGGGGCGGTACCGCCCGGTCTCCAGCTTCACCGACGTCGACGGCTTCGACATCGCCGTGATCGCGGTGCCGACGCCGTTGCGCGAGGGGGCTCCCGACCTCTCCTACATCGAAGCCGCGGCCCGGTCCCTCGCCGGGCTGCTGCAGCCGGGGGCGACGGTGATCCTCGAGTCGACCACCTATCCCGGCACGACGGAGGAGCTGGTGGGCCCCATCCTCGAGCAGGGCTCGGGGCTCGCCGCCGGGACCGACTTCCAGCTCGGGTACTCGCCCGAGCGGATCGACCCGGGCAACCCCACGCACACGCTGGTGAGCACCCCCAAGGTCGTGTCGGGCGTCGACGGCCCCAGCCTCGCGGCCGTGCGGGGCTTCTACGACCGGCTCGTCGACCAGACGGTGCCCGTGTCCAGCCCCCGCACCGCGGAGCTGACGAAGTTGCTGGAGAACACCTTCCGGCACGTGAACATCGCCCTCGTCAACGAGCTGGCCATGTTCGCCAACGATCTGGGCATCGACATCTGGGAGGCGGTCGACGCCGCGTCCAGCAAGCCGTTCGGCTACCTGCGGTTCACGCCTGGGCCCGGGGTCGGCGGTCACTGCCTGCCCGTCGACCCCAGCTACCTGTCCTGGCAGGTGCGGCGGCGACTCGGGCACAGCTTCCGGTTCGTCGAGCTGGCCAACGACGTCAACGACCACATGCCCGACTACGTGGTCCGGCGGCTGGTGGCGTCGCTCAACCGGCGGGGCGACGCCGTGCTGGGCCGGCGGATCCTGCTGCTCGGTGTGTCGTTCAAGCGCAACGTCGGCGACTGCCGGGAAGCGCCGTCCCGACGCATCGCCCGCCTGCTGGCGGACATGGGCGCCGAGCTCCGGGCATGCGACCCGCATGTGGCCCTGGGAGAGTTCCCGCCCAGCGTCACGCCGGTGGAGCTGACGCCGGACGAGCTCGCCGCGGCCGACGCCGTGGTCGCCCTGGTGGACCACGACGCGTTCGATGCCCAGACGGTGGTGCGACACGCCCGGTACGTGCTCGACACCCGCGGCTGGCTCCCGGCCGGCGAGACCGTGGAGCGGCTGTAGGCAACGGTCGTCCACCGCACCGTGACCTGGGGTCATGGTGCTCACGTGATGGGGAACTGGGTCGTCTCCGTCGGGGCGACGATCACGTCCGTCGAGGTGCCGAGGTCGATGCCGGGGGTGATGGGACTGCGCTTGTTGTAGTTGTCACGCACCCTCAGCCCGTCCACCCGGGTCGTCTTGACGACGACCGATCCGTCCCCCACCTGGCGAAGCTGGCCCCGGTTGCGTCGGATGTGCCAGTTGGCGCCCCGGTCCCCGCCCGGGGGGCCGGCCCCGTTGACGGTCATGGCGGTGTAGGCGATGTTGTCCTCGACGACGAAGTTCTCGATGCTGCCCCGGTCCCCGTTGACGATCCAGTTGAGGTAAGCGTGGCCCGTCTCGCAACGCCGGATCGCGACGTTGCGCCCCCGGGCATCCGGACCGGCGAGCTCCAGGTCGACGAACGACCGCCCGACCCGCCACACGGAGACGTCCTCGATCGTCAGGTCGCTGATCGACCAATCGGTCGCGTAGCCATGCCGGCCGGTGTGGTGGATGCCCGGGTAGACCGGGACCGCCGGCTCCCAGCGATCGACCCCGTCGTCGCCGGTGACGATCGTGCCGCCGTGCCCGCCCCTGGCGCCGAGACGTTCCTCGCCTCCGCGGTTGAGGATGTTGGCGTTGACCACCTTCGGTCCCAGCGTGCGACCGTGGATGCGCAGGGGTCCGACGCCCCGGGAGAAGCAGGTCACGCCGTCGCCCAGCACGTACTCCACCGCGATGTTCGTCAGGTCGATGTCGGTGTCGTGGACGTCGGCGGTCCCGTTCGGCAGGCCGACCACGATGCCGGCCTGGTCCTCCAGGTCCGGGCGGTACAGCAGCCCTTCGGGCATCTCCTTGTTGCCGCCCCGATAGCGGACGACTCGCCCCGCGCCCTGGATGCGAGCCCCCGCGAACGAGGAGGTGACGGTGACATTGTCGGCGTCGATGCCGAGGCACCAGCGATGCTGCGGGTGTTCTGGTTGGTAGTCGGGCCACAGCGAGGGGAACCGTGTGGCGTTCGACTCGAAGGCGGGGTCGCTGTCGCCGAGGGTGCGCCCCGTGTAGAGCCAACACCCTTGGAGGTCCAGCGTCAGCGGCTTGTCGATCAGGATGCCCTGGGGGATCCAGTAGGCCCCGGGGGAGTAGCCGGGACCGCGCCGCAACCGGAACAGGTCCCCGGGCCGACCGGTGGTCTTCAGCCAGTCCGTCAGGGCTTTGGACACGTTCTTGGCGCCGGTGTTGTCGATGCTGGACGGCGCCACCCACGTGGTGAGCCCGACGGCCGGCGGCGAGCGCAGCACGCCGGCGACGGCGAGTGCGCCGTAGGCCGCGGTCGATCGCACGAACGCTCGTCGAGACAGCAATCTCGTCACCCCCAGAGCGACGCCTCGAGCCCTGGGCAGACTAGCCGGGATCGCACGGTTTGGTTAGCTCCGTTCGGGTTACGCCGTCTCCAGCCATGCCTGGAACTGGAGCACCGTCCACAGGGCGTAGTCCCAGTTGCGGGCTCGCCGCTGGTGCTCGTCCCAGCGCCGGCGGACCGGCTCGGGCTCGAGCCAGCCCTCTTCGGCCAGGCGGCGCCGGTCGAGCAGGCTCTCCGCCCACTCGCGCAGGGGGCCACGCATCCACTCGCCGATGGGCGGATCGAACCCCGTCTTGGGCCGGTCGATCAGCTCGCGAGGCACGTACCGGTCGAGCACCGAACGCAGCAACTGCTTGCCCCGCCCGTCGTGTAGCTGCCAGTCGAGGGG
Source organism: Acidimicrobiales bacterium (assembly GCA_035649455.1). Taxonomy (GTDB): domain Bacteria; phylum Actinomycetota; class Acidimicrobiia; order Acidimicrobiales; family VFJN01; genus ZC4RG19. The sequence continues at coordinate 15,368 of DASRJN010000372.1, read as the reverse complement.
GAGCGACCAGCCGAGCTCGACGACCCGATGGTCGAGCAGTGGCAGGCGGCACTCCAGGCTCGCCGCCATGCTCGCCCGATCGACCTTGGTGAGCATGCCGTCGGGGAGCACTCCGAGCTGGTCGCGGAACATCATGTGCCCGACCACGCCCAGCCCGGCGACGCTGTCGCCCGCGCCGGCGAACGTCGGCGGCTCGGCCGCGCCGAGGGCCAGCCCGCCGGGATCGGGCCACTCGCTGACCAGCGTCTGGTAGAGGACCTCGCTGCCGTCGCCGGTCGCGTCTCCCGCCGAGGCGGCGTCCAGCAGCCGGGTCAGCTTCTGCACCTTGTCGCCCGGGTTGCGGAGCCGGAGGCGCGCGGGCGTGACCGGCTCGATCCGGCGCATCAGGGCGTCGACACGCTGCGGCGAGACGGCCAGCAGGCTACGGCGCAGCCCGTGGCGGACCGGTCCCGGCAGCCGGCGCAGGCGCGGCCACGCCGCGCTCCCGAGCACGTAGCGGTTGTATCCCGCGAACACCTCGTCCCCGCCGTCGCCGGTGAGGGCGACGGTCATGTGCCGGCGGGCCGCGCGCGCCACCAGGAGCGACGGGATCTGCGACGGGTCGGCGAACGGTTCGTCGTAGACGCGGGGGAGCTCGGCGATGGCGGCCATCGCCTCGCCGGCGGTGAGCTCGACCGTCGTGTGCTCGGTCCCCAGGTGGTGGGCCACGGCGCCCGCGGCGGCGCTCTCGTCGAACGCGATGTCCGGCATGGCGACGGTGAAGGTGCGGACCTTGGCGTCGGGCTGGGCCGCCTGCATGAGGGCGACCACGGCCGAGGAGTCCACGCCCCCCGACAGGAACGCCCCGACCGGGACGTCGGCGGTCATCCGCAGCGCGGTTGCGTCGAGCAGCATGTCGTGGAGCGCATCCACCGCCGCGTGCCGGTCGCCGGAGAACGCACGCGTCCCGTCGACCCCGGTCCTGGCGACCTCCGACAGCCGCCAGTACGGGCGCGGCGGCGGGAAGTGGCCGGGTGACATGCCGGCGGTGAAGGTCACGGTCGTACCCGGCAGCAGCTTGCGCACGCCCTGGTAGATCGTGTGAGGGGCCGGGACGAACGTGTAGCGCAGGTACAGCGCCAGCGCCCCCCGGTCGACGGTCCGGGGGAACTCCGGATGGGCGCGCAGGGCCTTGAGCTCGGATCCGAACACGACGCTGCCGCCGGCCCAGCCGTAGTACAGAGGCTTCTCGCCGAGGCGGTCCCGGGCGAGGTGGAGCTCGCCGGTGCGGGCATCGACCACCGCCAGGGCGAACATCCCGTTGGCCTGGCGCAGCGCGCCCTCCACGCCCCAGCGGTCCATCGCCGCCAGCAGCACCTCGGTGTCGGAGTGCCCCCGGAGCCTCACCGCCGGGCCCAGGGCGTGGCGCAGCTCGGCATGGTTGTAGATCTCGCCGTTGAAGACCATCGTGTAGCGCCGCGCCGGGGAGCGCATCGGCTGGTGGCCCGCCTCCGACAGGTCGATGATCGCCAGCCGGCGAAAGCCCAGGCCGACGCCCGCGGTCGCGTCGACCCAGACGCCGTCGTCGTCGGGCCCGCGATGGCGCAGCGTGCCGGCCATCCGCGCGGCGTGCTCGGCCAGGCGGTCGGCGGGCGTCGCCGCCGCGGGGTCGAAGACCCCGGCGATGCCGCACATGGCTAGCCCGTGCCCCGGTTCATGTCGTGGCGCCCGCGAACCGCCACCGGTTGGCCAGCCGGCGCAGCCCCTCCTCGGCCGCCATGCCCCCCGCGAGCTTGCGCCGGAACCAGCGCATGCCGTCGGAGCGCTGGATCGGCGAGCGAGCCAGCCGGTGCGGATCCGTCGCCCCGGCGCGATTGGGCCGGTTGCCGCCCAGGGCGGCCGATCGGAACCGGCGGCGCACGGCCTGGTCGGCGGACGGCGAGCCGGCCACGGCCTTCGGGTAGGCGAAGTCCAGCGGCAGCCGGCCCAGGTGCTCGCCGATGAGCTCGATCGAGCGGTCGAGCTCGCTGCCGACCTGGTCGGGCGGCAGCCGATCGAGCAGCGTGTGCCCGTGCGTGTGCGAGCCCACGTCGACCAGCCCGGTGGCGCACGCGTCGGCCAGGGCCTGCCAGGAGAGGGGGCGGCCGTCGCCCGGGAACGGACGGCCCTCGTCGATGAAGGCGGTGGCCGCGTACAGGGTCGCCGGCAACCCGTGGCGTTCGAGGATCGGCAGCGCCCGGTCGACGAAGTCCGCCGTCCCGTCGTCGAAGGTGATGACGACCGGATCGTCCCCGGAGCCCGTGCCGTCACCGCCGGCCGGCCCGGCCAGCCACGCCAGCGCATCGCCGAGGGACACGACGCGACCGGACGCGGCCAGGGCTTCCGCCTGGGCCGCGAAGAGGTCGACCGGCAGGTCGAGCTCCAAGCCCGACCCCGCGCCCACCCGGTGGTAGATGAGGACGACGGCGCCCCGGGACGGGCGGCGCACCGTGTCCGCCGCGGCCGCCGCTGCCTTCACCGCCCGCCTCAGTACGTCCTCAGGCGACACGGACACCTCCGGCCGTGGCGAGATCGCGGGGCGGGGCGTCCGGCGCTCGGTCCGAGCTGCTGGCCCGCACCGCGATGATGGCGTAGAGGGCAGGGAGCACCAAGGACCGCTGGCGCACGAGCAACCCGAAGTTGGCGATCGAGGAGAAGGTGGCTGCGTAGAGGATGACCAGGATCCAGCAGTACAACAGGAACGGCGTCGATCTGGCGCGGGTGAGCGCCGCCCGCACCGACCGGAAGCGGACCACGATGAGGCCGGCCAGCAGGAGCGACTCGATCGACGAGACCAGCTGGAGGGAGCTGTCGGTCTCCCATGGGAACGGCCGCAGCAGCACGGTGACCGCACCCTGGGGCAGCCGGAGCGGGTTGAGCGAGTTGCTGCCGTGCTCGAACTCCGAGCCGCCCAGGGACGTGCGCTCGGTGTTCTCGTTGAGCTCGGCCTCGATCGACGACAGCGACAGCTCCTCGATCCCGAGGAACTTGGTGGCCTGGCTCACGGCGAACGACACCATGAGCACGACGGCCAGCAGGCCCACCGGTCGCGTCATCATCGAACGCATGGCGCCGCCCTTGCCGCGGACCTTGCCGCCCACATAGGCACACGCGGCCGCCAGCGTGACGAGCGCCAGGAGGTGGGGGCGCACGACCCACAGCAGCCAGCCCCCGCTGAGCGCGAACACGGTGGCGGTCGCCAGCCGGTGGCGCAGCAGCAGGGAGGTGGCCAGCGCGGTGGTGCCGATGCCGAGCTGCATCAGCGATTCCTTGCCGATCGACGACGGCCAGAAGGCGACGCTGGGGGCGAACAGCACGAGGGCCAGGTACAGGCGCTTGTCGAGCCGCGGGACGGCGTCCGCCGTCGCTCGGTACCAGAAGTAGGACCCGACCAGCGCCAGCAGCCCGAAGATGAAGAACCCCATCACCATGTCGGTGCCGAACACGTAGTAGACGACGCCCGTGAACCAGCGGATGAAGTTGGTCTCGCGCAGGTTCTCCAGGGCGGGTGGGTGGCCCCCGTTGAGCCACGCACGGGCGAGTCTGCGACCGTACGTGTCGTATCCCGTGGCGTCGGCGACGCCGCCGTAGGTGTTGAAGGCCGTGTGGTAGCGGTAGTAGGACGCGGCCAGCTTCGCCACCACCGCCAGCACCAGCCAGCGACCCACCCAGGCCTCGTCGGGGCGTACCCGGGCGATCCGGCGCGATGCGGCTACGGCCAGGAGCAGGCCGGCCGCGGGCACGAGCACCATGCCCATGGTGATGTTCCCGTACCGCGAGCCGAGCGCGGTGAGAGCCAGCAGCGCCGCACCGGCGATGCCGAAGGCGAGGCCGTTGCGGGGCGGTGCCGACGTGCCCGCGCCCGAGGCCGGCGACCCGTCCGGCGGCGCTTCCGGTGGCCCGGTGCCGTCGTCGTCGGCGCTCTGGCGCTGCCCGTTGCCGTGGGCATGACCGCCGGTAGCGCCACCCGAGGCCGTCGGGCTGCGTCCGTTGCTCCGGGGCGAGGCGCGCTGGCGGGCCGGCCGGGCCCGGCTCCAGGTCTCCTGGCGGCTGGGGACGGCCGGCCGCCCGAGCGCTCCGGCCGGCTGCAGCGACAGAACCGGGAGCGGTCGCCCCGAACTGGCGGGGTCCGCCGATGGCGGTTGGCCGTTGTGCCCGAGCAGGGCAGGCAGCAGTCGGTTGTCGCCGTTCGGGCCCCCTACCTCCAATGCCAGGGTGGCCCGGCGGCGGAGGCGCGCCGATCCGTTGGGCTCTGACGGGGGAACGTCGGCGTGGTAGGCCAGCCCCGCCAGGGCATCGGGGAGCTCCAGCCCGAGGCCATCGCGGGCGGCTCGCAGGCCGAACGCCACCGGCTCCGCCACCTGCCAGCGGACGGCGAGCTCGGCCGCGGCCCCGGCATCGAGCCAGGGATGGTGGGCGACCTCGGCGATGTCGCGCAGCGAGAGCGGCCAGGCCAGCCCGTCACCGACGACCGCCTGCAGGGCGCACTCCACGAGGTGGGCCTCCCACGACGGGGCGGCCACCGTGTGCGGGCCCAGCGGCACGTGGCGGCGGCCGGCGACGATCTCGTAGACGTCGATGCCCTCGCCGGCCGCGCCGGAGGCCAGCGTGCAGTGGAGCTCGATGACCACGCCACCGGGGTGCCGGAGCGCCACCGCCGGGCCCAGCGGGGTGTCGTAGCCGGGCGCCGGCTCCGGTCGGGCCCGCTGGTAGCCGTAGGTGCCCAGGATCGAGACGGCGTGTTCGATCCGGTCCCCCGGCACCAGCAGGTCGATGTCGGTGAACGGCCGGAGCAGGGGATCGGGGTAGGCGGCATGGGCCAGGACGGCACCCTTCAGGACGACGCCCCCCAAGTGCTCCAGGGCCGGCGCCAACCGCAGGAGCTCACCTTCCAGCTGCACGGCGCGCACGGCCTCGGCGTCGAGCTGCTCTTGCAGGCGGCTCGCCATGTCGGCGTCGATCCTCACCATCCCCGCCGACGCGCTAGCCGCGAACAGGCCGGCGAGCCCCTGGTCGAGCACGGCGTCCAGGTGGTCGTGCCAGCCGTCGCGGGGCGGGGGCGCGGCGCCCGGCAGGCCGGCCGAAGCGATCGCCAGCAGCGCGGCGTCGATCTGCGTCATGCCGCGGGCACCGCCAGCCCCGCGCTGACGAGCGCCTCGGCGAACTCGAGGACGTGGGGTTCCACCGTCGTCACCGCGGCGCCCGTGTGCTGGGCCAGGCTGACCGCGGCCTCGGCCAGGGTCAGCCCCGCGGCGAAGGCGTCGTACAGCTCGGGCCCGCTGCCGGTCAACCGTTCGACCGGGCTGGTCGCGCCACCGGCGCTCACCAGCAGATCGGGCCCCAGCCGCCGCGTGGCGCTGGGCACCATGTCGAGCCGGTCGGTGAGCTCGAGCGCCCGCCAGCCCTCCACGACCGGGTCCACTAGCCCTTACCGTCGACCATGGCGATGCCGAAGGGGCTGGCCCCGGCCAGCTCGAGCTTCGCCGCAGCCTCGCTGGCCTGCTGTTGCGTCACCTCGCCGGCCTCGACCACCCAGAGGACGCTGCGCGTGCTCCACGCCAGGATGGTGGCGGCGGGGTCCTCGAGCATGGACGGCGCGGCGATCACCGTCACGTCGACCCCGCTGTTCGCGAGGGATCGCAGCAGCGGCGGGAGACCGTCGATCAGCGCGTCGGCCGGGGTTCGGCTGTGGGGCAGGATGCGCAGGTTCTCGACCGGTGTGCGCTGGAGCTGGCCCGGCACCTCGCCGTTGAGACGACCGGAGGAGGCCAGGTCCAGGAAGTCGGGCAGCGTCGGTGCACCGTCGGGAGCCGGCGCGTACCAGGACTGCCGCTGGTGGGTGGGCACCAGCACCACCCGGAGGCCGAGGCTGGCCAGTGCGGCGGCGAAGTTCGCCGCCACCGTGTCCTGCACCTGCCCGACGGGCGCGGTCACGACGATGGCGCGCGGCAGCTGATCGGTGGCGACGCTCGCGGTCGCCAGCTCCCGGTAGGCATGGCCGCCCGCGGATCCGGGGCGGGCGAACATGGCGGTCTGCGACACCTTGGGGGCCGGGATGGTCGACAGCACCGGTGCGGCCAGCGCGGTGCCGGCGCTGCGGCTGTCGCGGATCGAGTGGTCGACGCGGTCGAGGAGCATCGGCACGCCGAGCGCGACCAGCACCGCCAGGCCCAAGGCGACGCCGATGGGGATCAAGGGGCTCATGGGCTCGGGCGTGACGTCTTTCGGAACGACCCGCTCGACCAGCGTGGCGAAGGCGTGGGGCACGAGGGCGGTCGAGCTGCTCTGGGCATACGTGCGCCGGGCCGCCTCGATCCGGCCGAGCAGGTCCTGCCGCTCGTACACCAGCAGCTGCGTCGCGATCGGGGTCGTGGCCGGCAGCCCGACGTTCGGCACCGTCCCGTTGCTCCCGCCGGTCTCGCCGGTGGCGTCGCCGAGCGGCTCGACGACGTCGGGCAGGCTGGCGAGCAGCTCGGGGTCGGTGGCCTGCAGCTCGGCCTCGACCTGGACGAGGCGTTGCTGGAGCGTGCCGAGCGTCGCTTGCGCCGCCTGGCTCTGGTTCTTGGATCCCTCGCCGACCGTGCGGCGACGCGCCGCCAGGTACGCCGCCGCGAAGGCGTTCGCCAGCGACTGCGACTCGTCCTCGCTCGGCGCGGTCACCGTCAGCGTGATGATGTCACCGAGCTCGTTGGTGCCGAAGTCGAACGTGACGTTCTCCGTCCCGGCGTCGAGCCCGGCCTTGCGCAGCGCGTCGCCCGTCACGTCTCCGGACAGCGCCACCTCCCTCTGCCCCTGCAGGAGCGTCGGCGGCACGCCCACCGGGAGGTTGCCTTCCTCGTCGCGCGCCGGCACCAGGACCTGGACGGCCGCCCTCCACCGATCCGCGGAACGGATCTGGTGCTGCAGGACGAAGAAGAGCCCCAGCACAACGGAGACGAGCAGGACGGCCGCAACCGCTGCACGCCAGTGGCGCCGGAACGAAGTGATGACGTCGGCAAGCTGCACGTGGCGTTCCTCGAACGGTCTCAGACGTGCCGTGGGAAGGGACTCCCAGCCCAACTCCCCCCGGCGCCCCAGGTTCGGATCCTCCAAGCTCTTCTGCGTAACTCGGGATACAGTATCCGGCGCTGGTGGCCTCGTTCCATACGTCCGCTGGGGCGCGCGTGCCGCGCTCGCCGCTCCGTCCCCGACCCGACGGTGTCGGGCAGGTGCGCGTCCTCTGGCTCACGACAGGCCTGGGCCCCGGAGGTGCCGAACAGCTCCTGGTCTCCACGGCCCGCCGGCGCGACCGCGAGCGCATGGCCGTGCGCGCCGCCTACCTGTTGCCGCACAAGTCCGCGCACGTCGCCGGGCTGGAGGCCGAAGCCGTTCCGGTCGAATGCCTCGGCTACCGAACCGTGCTCGATCCCCGCTGGCTCCTGGCGCTGCGACGGTCGATGGTCCGGGATCCGGTCGACATCCTCCACGCGCACAACCCGGTGATGGCGGTCGGGGGCCGGCTCGTGGCCCACTCGCTCCCGCGCCGTCTCCGGCCTCGCGTGGTCGTCACCGACCACAACGTCTGGCACAGCTACAAGCCGGCGAGCCGGTGGGCCGATGGCCTCACCAGCCCCCTGGACGACGCACGGCTCACGGTCTCCGCGGCCGTCCGAGCGTCTCTGCCGGGGCCGATCCGGCAGCGCTCGCACGTGGTCCTGCAGGGCATCGAGTTGGAGGAGGTGCAAGCGCAGCGGGCCGAACGGGCGGCCGTGCGGGCCGAGCTCGGACTCGATCCCGACGCCCTCGTGGTCGGCACCGTGGCCAACCTGCGGGCGCAGAAGGCGTATCCCGACTTGCTGGCCGCGGCGGTCGACGTGCTCCGGTCGCAACCGGACACCCGGTTCGTGGCGGCGGGCCAGGGCCCGCTCGAGGCGGAGATCCGCGCCCTCCACGCCCGCCTGGGGCTGGGTGACCGGTTCCTGATCCTGGGGCACCGTCCCGACGCCATCCGGGTCATGGCGGCCTGCGACGTGTTCGTGCTGGCGTCCCACTGGGAGGGTCTCGGGGTCGCCGTCATGGAGGCCCTCGCCCTCGGACTGCCGGTGGTCGCCACGGCGGTCGGTGGCGTGCCCGAGGTGGTCGAGGACGGGCGGGAGGGTCTGCTGGTGCCCCCGAACCGGCCCACCCAGCTCGCGAACGCGATCCTCACCCTGCTGACCGAGACGGAGACACGCCAACGGATGGCCGCGGCGGCCGCCCAGCGGGGCGCCCAGCTGTCCATCGACACCGCGGTACGGCGAACCGAGGCCATGTACCACGAGCTGGCACTGGCCTCGCCCGGGCGCTGAGCGCTACTGAGCGCTAGTCCTCGGCGTGACGCAGGCCCACGGCGCGGCCCTGCCTCCACCAGATCGCCTCGTTCCACATGTACCCGATCGCGGTGCCCATCGCCGCTCCGCGCGGCCCGGCGATGACGGCACCCACCAGCAGGCCGGTGACCACGCCCGCGCTGCCGGTCAGTCGCGCCCTCACCAGGTCCACGGGTCGGCCGAGCGCCTTGACCAGGTCGATCGCCGCGAACGTCGGCAGCCGGATCACCTCGGCCACGGCCACGATGCCGACGAGCGCGGCGGCCTCGGTCCACGTCTCACCGAAGAGCTGGGACCCCCAGGCGTCGGGGAGCAGCACGAGCCCGGCGCCGTAGAGGGCGGCGGCGGCCGCCAGCGCCAGCGCGATCTGCATGGCGCGGCGGCGGGCGCGCACCGGGTGTGCTCGCAGGCCGGCGAGGTAGGCGAGGCTCAGGGCCCGCACCCCGGCGAGCAGGTTGCCCAGCGGGCTCACGCTCACGATGGCGACGCGCAGGGCGCCGAGCTCCTCCAGCGACATGAGCAGCCCCAGCAGCAGGAACGCGCCCTGCCACAGCCCGCTGGAGACGAGGAAGTCGGCGAGGAACCCGCTGGCCCGCGGCCCGTCCTCGGCCCACCACCGGCTGATGGCGACCGGGCGGGGCCAGAGGCGGCGGGGGAGGGCCAGGGCGATCGCGCCGGCCCCGGCTCCCGCGATCCAGGCCAGGACCAGGCGGGTCGGGGTGGCATTGCCGGTCGCGATGACGGCGCCGGAGACCGCGACCTGGACCACCAGCCAGGTGGCGTCGCCGACGATGGCGTCTCGCACGCGCCCGGCGCCGTACGCCACGTAGCGGAGAACGTCCTGCGAGTAGACGAGCAGGGGGGCCAACGCCATGACCAGCAGGAACTGGCCCACCTGTCCGCCGACGACGACCGAGGCGGCGGCCAGACCGAGCGTGGCGACCGTCCCGGCCACGAGGGCCAGGAACAGACCGCGACGTCCCTCGGACGATGCCGCCGACGGGCTGGCCCGGCAGCGCAGCAGCGTGACCTCACCGACGCCGGCGCGCACGACCCCCAGGAGGACGCTGCTGGTGAGCAGGGCGAGGCTCACGGCACCGAACGTGGTGGGATCGGTCTGGCGGGCGACGAGCACGATCAGCAGCAGCTGCGTGCCGCTGGAGAGCACCTGGTCGACCACGGCGCCGCTGGCGCGCCCCACCACGTGCGCGGCTCGCGACGTCCGCGGCCGCGCCCCGGGCGTCTCGCGGGGAGCGAGGGCGGTGTCAGGCATCCAGGCCGCCAGACCCCGCCTCGGCGCTAAGGGGGGTTCCGGGTCGGGAGGCTCGGGGTCGAACACCCCGGGGCCGGCAGGCAGCGGAAGTCATTCCGGCCGGCGCTCGGCCACTAGACCGCCCGCACCGGGATGAGCCGCCGGTTGGGCGGTGCGACCGGGACTTCGAGGCCCAGCTGCCGGAGGACGCCCTCGACGATCCCGTTGTCGGTCGCGATCTTGGCCTGCACCGCGTCGGCCGACCCCGGCGGCAGGTCGCCGCCCGCCTCGGCCCGCAGCTCCTCGGTCAGGCGATTGATCGGGTCGAGGTTGCAGGTGCGACACACCGGGTTGCGGGACACGACCAGGTCGAGCTTGGCCTGGGCGACGTCGACGAACGACTTGTCGAACACACTGCCGAGCGGAGCCTGCTTCTCCCAGTCGGAGCAGCACAGGTAGTACTGGCCGTCGTAGCCGACGAACAGGTAGCCGAAGGGTGCGCCGCACAGCGGAGTGCCCACCCCCGCCGCGAGCCGGGCACGGGCCTCGGCGAGCTGCGGATAGTCCTCGTACTGCATGTGATCCACGAACAGGGAGCCGCCCCGGTTCATGATCCCGTAGCTGATGGCCTGCTCGATCCCGTGGTCGGCCCAGTACCGGCGCATGCGGTCGATGTGCTCCGGGTCGCCCCGGTGGTCGACGAGGACGACGATCACCTCGCAGGCGCCGCCGGACATCTCGTTGAACCGGACCACGTTCTCGAGGGTCCGCTCGAACGGGAGCTGGTAGATCTCCTCGTAGTCGTCGCCTTCCTCGCCGACGTTGACGAGGATCTGCTGGAGTCCCGCCTCGAGCAGCGCCGCGGAGTGGCGCTCGTCGAGCAGCGAGCCGTTGCTGGACATGACGACCGAGAACCCCTCGGCGCGGGCCTGGCGGCAGTAGTCGACGACGCGGCGGTTCAGCAGCGGCTCGCCCAGCCCGCACAGGCTGACCCGGACGCTGTCACCCGCCGGCTCGGCGATGGCCGAGCGGTAGTCGATGGCTCGCTGCAGGCCGGCCTCGAAGACCTCCGGCGGCATCAGACCCTGGTGCGGGGTCCGGTCGCGGGGGCAGAAGTGGCACTTGGCGTTGCAGCGGTTGGTCACCTCCATGTCGATGACGAACTGCACCGTGGAACCCCTCCCCAGGTTGGCGTCCACCATGCCGGACGGGCGCACACCCCAGCTGGCGATGCGCGCCAGTATCGCGCGACGCGCTCCGGCGCGCCCCACGCGGCCGGCCGGCGTGCCCACCGCTATCCTCCGGTCGATGGCTGGGAGTGCTGCACCGAGCGACCACGCTCTGGCGGTGTTCGAGGATTCGGGCGCCCTCGTCGACGATCCGGTGGCACTCCGGGCCCGGTTCGAGCGCGACGGCTACGTGTTCCTACGCGGCGCGATCGACCGTGATGTCCTGCTGGAGGCGCGGCAGGCCATCAGCGGCGTCCTCCGCCGGCACGGCTGGCTCGAGCCGAGCGATGACCCGATGGAAGCTGTCCCCGTGACAGGCCCCTTCGTCGAGGGCGAGCCCAAGTTCCTGGAGGCCTACGACGACGTCCAGCGCTTGGAGGCCTTCCACGCGGTTCCCCACCACGCCTCCGTGCGGCGGGGGATGACCGCGCTGCTGGGGCCGACGGCCTTCCCCCACCCGTTGTCGATCGCCCGGCTGGTCTTTCCCGGCAACGAGGAGTGGACCACGCCGCCCCACCAGGACTACCCGAACAACCAGGGGACCTACGATCTGTACGCCTGCTGGATGCCGCTGGCCGACTGCACGGTGGAGGAGGGCAACCTCAGCATCCTGCGGGGCTCGCACAAGCTCGGGACCGCCCCGCTGCGCGCCTCGCTCGGGGCGGGCAACCGCCGGGCCCAGCTCGACGATCGCCATGACGGCCTCGACTGGGTCGGCGGCGACATGCGGCTCGGCGACGCCCTGGTGTTCCACAGCCTGACCGTTCACCGTGCCCTTCCGAACCGGGGCCGGACGATGCGGCTCTCGGTCGACTACCGCTTCCAGCGGGAAGGTGAGGCGCTCACCCCGGGCTGCCTCGAGCCGCACTTCGGGCGGTTGTCCTGGGAGGACGTGTACCAGGGCTGGGACCGCGACGACCTCAGGTACTACTGGCGGGACAAGGCGTACACCGTCGACGACTGGGACGAGTCGTACCACGCGATCGACGACGAGCAGTTCGAGGAGCTCTTGCGTGACTGGCTGCGCTGGCGTCGGCGCTACCCCCAGCCCGACGGCTCCGTGCCCGGCGCGACATGGCCGCCCCGGGGCAGCGACTCGGGCGGCTGACGGCCGGCCGGCGCCGCGGACGAGTCGGCGCCAATGGCAGCCGTCAGGGGCGCCGGACTAGCCTCCTTGGCGATGGGGGCTCTCACTGAACAGCAGCTCAACTTCCTGCACACGTTCGGGTTTCTCCGCCTCCCGGGGCTCTTCGCCGACGAGATCGAGGAGATCACCAACGCGTTCGAGGCGGTGTTCGCGGACCCGGAGCACTTCCGGATGGACATGAACGAACCGCTGCACCGCAACGACCGGCGGGTCATCATCCCGATGTTCATCGACCACCACCCGACCTTGTCGAGGCTGCGGGCGGACGAGCGGCTCCTGGGGATCGCCCGGGCGGTGCTGGGCGACGACGCCGAGTACGCCGAGAGCGACGGGAACCTGGCGTTCTGTCACAGCGAGTGGCATGCCGACACGTACGGGGCGCCGATGACCACGCGCCACATCAAGCTCTCCTTCTACCTCGATACGATGCGCGCGGACTCGGGCGCGATCCGGGTGCTCCCGGGCACGCAGTACTGGCAGAGCCCATACGCCCGGGACGTCCGGCAGTCCTTCCGCGAGTTCGGCAAGTCGGCCGACTTCTTCGGCGTCGACAGCACCGAGATCCCGGCCTTCGTCGTCGACTCCGACCCGGGCGACATCCTGATCTGGGACTACCGCCTGGTCCACGCCAGCTTCAACGGCCTCGACCGCCGGCGGTTCTTCAGCGTGAACTTCCGCGAGCGGGTCGCCGACAGCACCTCGGATCCGGTCGCGCCGGCCCGCTCCGCGTCGGCGAACTGACGGGCGCGGTGGGAAGTCCCAGGGGAGCACCGTGGACAACTTCGTGATGGTCCCTGTCCCGTCGGACCTGGTCGAGCGGGTGCAGCAGCGCGTCAACTGGCGGATGACCAGCGGGATCCCGGCCGACTGGGACGAGGACGCGGTCGCCGAGCTCTACGGCCAGCTCGACGACGCGTCCCGGGTCGTGGCGAGGACCGTCGCGCAGGGTTCCGTCGACGACGAGCCCATCACGGTCGCCCGAGCCGCCGCGGCCGCGGGGACGACCACCCGCGAGGCCTTGGGCATCGTGCTCGAGCTCGTCCAGCGCTTCCGCGTCCTCGGGGGCGTGACGTTCCCCCTGATGTTGCTCGATGCCGCCGAGGGAGTCGGCGACGACCAGCGGGTGATCGTGATGCCGAGGGACGGAGCCCGGGTCGTGATCGCTGCCGCCGGTCGCTTTTGACGCCGGGTTCGGCTTCCGGTCAGTACACCAGGGGGATCTGGCCGTCGGGATAGGTCGACGGGGCGAAGAACCATGTCTCGATCGCCCACCTGTCGCGGGTCATGGCGGGCGAGATCCCCGTGCGGTGGACGAAGAGGTGGTCGAACAGGAGCGCGTCACCGGGCGAGAACTCCGGGCGCACGATCGCGTCCGACCCGCCCGCCGCCTCCTCGACCAGCGCCGGCGACACCGACCAGTCGAAGATGGCGCCGTCGGTGCCGGTTTCCAGGATCTCGTCGAACCGTTGGGGGACGATGTCCAGCCCGGGGGCGTCGGTGCCACAGGGCGAGAGCGCCAGCCAGAGGTTGAGCGTGGTCACGTGGCGGCCGAGGAACGCCCCGTCCTGGTGCCAGTTCGTGCTCGCGTCGGCGGGGACACGCCGCAGGGTGCACTTGTTGGCCGACAGCGCCGGACGTTCCCCGAAGTACTCCTCGACCAGCGCCCCGATGCCCGTGGCGTCGACGACTTCAAGCAGCTCGAACACCATGCGGGGTGAGTCGGCCGTCCACACTGCGCCGCTCGCCCGCACCCAGGCCCGCCGGCCGCCTACGCGGTACTTGCGGGTATCCGCTTCGAAGGGCGCGTACCACGGGGGCGCCGCCGTGCCGCGGGGTTCGTCGGCGCACGCGTCGAACGCGTCGAGGGCGCGGTCGATGCCATCCGCCAGGGCCGTGGCCCGCTCGGGCGGGATCAGACCCCGGACGAGGACGCAGCCGTGCTGTGCGAGGCCGCGCCGCAGGGCGGCGACGGTGAGGTCGTCCGGATGCGTCGGCGACAGCGGGCCCGGCGGCTCCTCGGCCTCGACGTCGGCGGGACGCTCGGCACCGGGTCGACCGGGGAGCGTGGCGAAGGCCTGGTGGCGCAAGGCCACCAGGCGCCGCTCCAGCGCGGCGTCGCGGCGAGCCCGATTGGCCCTGGTCAGGAGGTCGATCGCCGGGCGCCCGTGTCCCGCGGCGGCCAGCCGGTCGGCCTCGGCCAGCAGGGCATCGACATCGGCTTCGAGGTGTGGGGATCGATCGTGCATGGTCACTCACCAGACCAGCGGTACCTGTGCAGCGGGGTACGCGGAGGGGGCGAAGAACCACGCTTCGACGGCATAGCGGCGCCTGGTCATCGAGGCGTCGATCGCGGTCCGGTGGAGGAACAGCTCGTCGAACAGCATGACGTCGCCGGCCCGGAAGGCAGGGCGGACGACGGGCGCACGATCCTTCAGCCCGTCCACCACGTCGGGCCCGACCGCCCAGTCGAAGATGGCCCCGCCGGTCCCGGTGGGGAGGACGTCGTCGAGCCTCGTGGGCACCAGATCGAGGCCCGGGGCGTCCACGCCGCAGTCGGTGAGGGCCACCCAGACGTTGAGGGCCCGGATCGACCGGCCGAGGAAGGCGCCGTCCTGGTGCCAGTCGGTGCCGGATCCCAGCCGGACGTGGCGGAGGGTGCACTTGTTGGCGGACAGCACCGGCCGTTCCTGCAGGTAGTCGGCCACCACCCGGCGGAGCCCGATGCGCTCGTACAGATCCAGGAGGTCGTTGACGAAGCGGGGGCTGTCGCAGGCCAGCAGGGCGTTGTCGCCGGCGACGAAGTGCCGTCCGAGCGACCGCGCCTCGTCCCGTCCCAGCCGGAGGGGGCTGTACCAGGCGCCACCGTCCTCCCCGGAACGCGCGCGCTCCCGGGCCGCGAATGCCACGTCGATGGCGTCGACCAGCTCCTGGATGTGCCCGGCGAGCAGGCCACGCACCAGGAGGCCGCCGCAGCCCTGGATGGCCCCGTGCACCGCCGATGCCGTCAGCTCGGCCGGTTCGATCTCCATCAGAGTGCCGGCCGGGGCGGCGGGGGACCGCGGCTCTGGCTGGGGCTCGCTGGCGGCCGCCAGCTCGCCGAACGCCTGGTGCCGCAGGGCCGTGAGGCGCCGGTCGATGTCGGGGCTGCCGTCCCCCCGCTGCCTGCGGAGGAGGTCGATGGCGTCGAGGCACCGCCCGCCCGTGGCGAGCTCGTCGGCCCGCGCCAGGGCCTCGGCCGGGGACGAAGCTACGAGTGGACCTGCGCCTTGGGTCTCCGGGTATGAGGATGTGTCACCCATCGTTTCCCCCGAACGATCGCCACCAGCGGCCCGCGTGACCCTAGCGCCGCACCACCGGCGGCTACCATCCGGCCG
>DASRJN010000371.1:0-6314 GCA_035649455.1 Acidimicrobiales bacterium | reverse complement strand
GCGTGGCTCGCCTCCAGCCACAGCTTGTCGTCGGCCACCCGGTGCTTGAGCGCCTGGTAGGAGGCGAGCGGGCGCCCGAACGACCAGCGGTCGGCCAGCCAGTCGAGCGTCATCTCGAACACCCGCTCCATCACGCCGACCGTCTCGGCGCACTGCACCGTGCAGGCCACGAGGGCCAGGGTGGCGGGATCGCCCTCGACCACGGCCGAGGCGGGCACCGGCACCCCGTCGAAACGCACCTCGGCGAAGCGGCGGACCAGGTCCAGCCCGCCGAGCGGGGTCACGGTGACGCCCGGGTCGTGCGGGCAGACCAGCACCAGGAGCGGCCCGGCCGGACCGCGGGCGCTGACGAGCAGACGGCCGGCCTGGGCCCCGGCTTCGACCGGCTCGGCCCGGCCGGAGAGCCGGTAGCCGTCGGCCTCGGGCACGGCCTCCACCCGCGCGGGGCCGGTCCACGCCGCCACCTCGGAGCCGTCCAGCAGCCCGGGCAGCACCTGCTCCTTCTGGGCCGGTGTGCCGCCGGCGGCGACGGCCGCGGCCACCACGTTGACCGGCACCAGCGGGCCGGGCGAGATGACGCGACCCATCTCCTCGGCCACCAGCACCAGGTCGCCCAGGCCGTGGGGACCCACGCACCCGCCCCCGTCGGCCTCCGGGACGAGCAGCGAGGTCCAGCCCAGGGCCGCCCCGCGGCGCCACCACTCCGCCGGGAACCCGGCGGGATCGTCCTCCAGCGTGCGCACCCACGAGACCGGGGCCTCCGCCGCCAGGAACTTGCGCGTGGTGTCCCGGAAGAACTGCTGGTCCTCGGTCAGCTCCAGATCCACCCGTGTATGGTATCTAACAGCGACGTCACCTTTCAGACGGGCGACGTCCGGAGCAGAGGTGCCCACATGCCGTCTCGCCAAGTGAACTTCCCGGTCTTCGACGCGGACAACCACATGTACGAGACCCGGGACGCCCTCACCAAGTTCCTGCCTGAGGCCTACTCGCAGGTCATCGATTACGTCGAGGTGCGGGGCCGCACCAAGATCGCGGTGAAGGGCCGGATCACCGACTACATCCCCAACCCCACCTTCGAGCGCGTGGCCGCGCCCGGCGCCCAGGAGGAGTACTTCAAGGCCGGCAACCCCGAGGGGAAGTCGCGGCGGGAGATCATGGGCCGGGCCATAGAGGCCCTCCCCGCCTTCCGCGAGCCGGCGCCGCGCCTCGAGCTCATGGACGAGCTGGGCCTGGACCGGGCGCTCATGTGGCCGACGCTGGCCAGCCTGGTGGAGGAGCGGCTGCGGGACGACCCCGAGGCGACCCACGTCGTGATCCACGCCCTCAACCAGTGGATGCACGAACACTGGAGCTTCGCTTACGAGGGCCGCATCTTCCCCACCCCGGTGATCACGCTGCCCATCGTCGAGCGCGCCATCGAGGAGCTGGATTGGGTGACCGAGCGGGGCGCTCGCATCGTGCTGATCCGCCCGGCTCCGGTGCCCGGGTACCGCGGCCCCCGCAGCTTCGCCCTGCCCGAGTTCGACCCGTTCTGGGAGCTGATGCAGGAGCGGGACATCGTGGTCGGCATGCATGCGTCGGACAGCGGCTACCAGCGCTACCTCAACGAGTGGGAGGGCGTGCCGGGCGACGAGTTCACGCCGTTCAAGAGCGGCGGCGCCTTCGCGGCCATCGCCCACTCCTCCTCCCGCGCCATCACCGACACGGTGGCCTCGGCCATCGGCCACGGCCTGTGCACCCGCTTCCCCGGGCTCAAGATCGTGCCGGTGGAGAACGGGTCGAGCTGGGTCCGGCCCCTGCTCCACGACCTGGAGTCCACCTACGCCTTCAACCCCCACCTGTTCGAGGAGGACCCGGTGGTGGTGTTCAGGCGCAACATCTTCGTGCACCCCTTCCACGAGGACGACCCCGTCGGGCTGTGCGAGGCCATCGGCGCCGACAACGTGGTGTTCGGCTCCGACTTCCCGCACCCGGAGGGCATGTCCGACCCACTGGCCTTCGTCGACGACCTCGTCGGGCTGACGCCCGAGGACACCGCCAAGGTCATGGGCGGCAACCTGGCCCGCCTGATGAACGTCGCCTGACCGGCCATGGCCGGCGAGCCCAGCTTCCCGCCGTACACCCCGACCAGTGGCGAGCTGATCCGCCACGCGGCCGGGGCCTTCGGCGCCAAGACGCTGGCGGTGCTCGGCGGGTCGCGCCTGAGCTACGCGGAGGCCGAGGCCCGGTCGGCCGCGCTGGCCCGCGGCCTGCTGGCCACCGGGGCGGGCAAGGGGTCACGCATCGGCCTGCTGGCGGGCAACGGGCCGGACTGGATCGTGGCCTGGCTCGGCATCACCCGCATCGGTGGGCTCGGCGTGCTGCTCAACACCTACAGCAAGGCCCCGGAGCTGGGCTGGCTGCTGCGCCACGGCGACGTCCAGACGCTGCTCACGGTGGACGCCCACCTGGGCCACGACTACCTGGACCGCCTGGAGCAGGCCGTGCCCGGGCTGGCCGATGCCGAGCCGCAGCGCATCCTCCGGCCGTCGCATCCCTACCTGCGGGCGGTGTGGACCTGGGGCGAGGGCCGACGGCCGTGGGCCGCGCCCGTGGCCGACCTGGTGGCCGAAGGCGAGCGCATCGCACCGGACCTGCTCGCCGCCTGCGAGGCCGAGGTCACGCCGGCCGATCCCATGGTGGTCGTGTACTCGTCCGGCTCGACCGCCGATCCCAAGGGGGCGATCCACAGCCACGGCGCGGTCGTCCGCCACGCCCACAACCTCTGGCCCATGCGCGACCTGCGCCCCGACGACGTGCTCTACACGCCCATGCCGCTGTTCTGGGTGGGCGGGCTCAGCTTCACGCTGGTCGCCGCCCTGCACGCCGGGGCCACGCTGGTGTTCGAGCATCAGTTCGAGCCGGGCGCCACCCTCTCGCTGATCGAGCGGGAACGGGTCACCCAGGTGCTGGGCTGGCCGCACATGGGCAAGGCGCTCATGGACCACCCGAGCTACCCCGAGCGGGACCTGTCCTCGATCCGGGGCGGCACGCTGGCCGCTCTGCAGCCCGATGCGGCGGCGGGCGGCCCCCCGCCCAAGGCCAACTCGCTGGGGATGACCGAGACGCTCGGGCCCCACACGTTCGACTCGTACGATGCCCCGCTCCCGCCGGGCAAGGAGGGCTCGTTCGGGCATTCGGTCCCCGGTGTGGAACACAAGTTGGTCGACCCGGTCACCGGCGAGGACGTGCCGCTGGGTGCCACCGGCGAGCTGTGGGTGCGGGGCTATTCGCTGATGTTGGGCCTGCACAAGCGGGAGCGGGCTGCCACGTTCACCGCCGACGGCTGGTACCCCACCGGTGATGGCGGGCACTTCGACGAGGATGGGCACTTCTACTTCACGGGGCGGCTGGGCGAGGGCATCAAGTCCTCGGGCATGAACGTCACACCGCGGGACGTGGAGCTGGCGCTGGAGGCGCTGCCCGAAGTGGCTCTCGCCTTCGTGACCGGCATCCCCCACGCTCACCGGGGCCAGGACGTGGTGGCGGCCATCGCCCTGCGGCCGGGCGACACGCTGGACGAGGACGAGGCCCGCAAGCGGGTCAAGGAGGCCATCGCCTCCTACCAGGTGCCGCGGCACATCGCGGTGTACGGGGACCAGGCCGAGCTGCCCTGGCTCGACTCGGGCAAGCTCGACCGGCGCAGGTTGGCGACGACCCTCGCCGAGCGGTTCCGGGAAGGCTGAGCAACCTGGAGTTCGACCCGTACGGCGAGACGTTCGGCTGTCCAGGCACCCTGATCAGAACCACGCACTCCGAGGCTCACAGCCGGCTGAGCAGCAGCGCGCCGGCCACGGGGCCGCCGCCGTTGGCCACCGCTGCGACCTCGGGGCCGGAGCGGACCTGGCGGTCTCCCGCCTCGCCCCGCAGCTGGAGGACGGCCTCGTGGATGAAGCCGAAGCCGTGGAGCCGCCCGGCCGACAGCTGGCCGCCGTGGGTGTTGAGCGGGAGCTCGCCGTCGAGGGCGATGCGCCGGCCGCCCTCGACGAACGGGCCGGACTCGCCCACGCCGCAGAAGCCCAGCGCCTCCAGCCAGCACATGGACAGGAAGCTGAACCCGTCGTACAGCTCGACCACATCGACATCCGCGGGCTTGAGGTCGGTGCGGGTCCACAGCTGGGCGGCGGCGTCGCGGGCGGCCATGGTGGTCATGTCGTCGAACTGGTCCCACGACGGCCGGCCCCGCAGCGCGGTACCCACCGCCTCCACCCGGGCCACGCGGTGCCCTACGCCGCTCGCGTGCTCGGCGGCGGACACGATGACCGCCGTCGAGCCGTCCACCGGGGCGTCGCAGTCGTACAAGCGGAACGGCGTGGTCACCATGCGAGACGCGAAGTAGTCGTCCAGCGTCATCGGGTCGCGGTAGATGGCCTTGGGGTTGCGGCCCGCGTTGCGGCGGGCATTGACGGCGATCATGGCCAGCTGCTCGGGCGTGGTGCCGTACTCGTGGAAGTGGCGCTGGGCGTTCATGGCCAGCCAGTTGGCCGCCGAGTAGGCCCGGAACGGGATGCTCCACTGCATCGACCCGCCCATGCGGGGCACGCCGCCGCCCCCACCGCCTCCGCCTCCGCCTCCGAGGCCGATGCCCTGGCGGCCGCCGCTGCCCTGCTCGGTCGCCTCGGTCACCGTGCGGTACACGAGGACATGGCGGGCCAGCCCCGCCCCCACGGCCAGGACCGCGTTCACGACCGCCTGCAGCTGCGCCGGTCCCTCCAGCCCGCCCGAGTGCCAGTTGAGCGAGAGGCGCAGGGCGTCCTGGACCTCGGGGCTGCCCGGGCCGCTGAACCCCGGGCCCGCGCCGACGCCCGCCCCCGGGTAGGTGGCCAGCCCGTCGATGTCGGCCGGCGTGAGCCCGGCGTCGGCGATGGCGACCAGCGCCGCCTCGATGGTGAGGTCGAGGCCCGACCGCCCCAGCCGCCGGCCGATGACCGACTGGCCCACGCCGGAGATGATCGACCGCTGCTCGAACTGCGTCATGCCGGCTCGAACAGGGGGAACCAGACCTGGTCGTGCTGCTCGAACGTGACCTTCACCGGCATGCCGATGTGGGCCCCCTCGGGCGGGCAGTGCACCAGGTTGCTGGTGAGCCGCAGGCCCTCCTGCTCGGGGAGGGCCACGAGCACGATGGCGTAGGGCTCGGGGTCGCCGTCCCAGGGCTGGTGGTTGACCGTGTAGGACCACACCTCGCCCCGGCCGCTCACCGCCTCGGGCGCCACCTGCCGGCCGCCGCACATCGGGCAGCGAGGCACGGGCGGATGCAGCCAGTAGCCGCAGTCCTGGCAGCGCAGGAAGCGCAGCCGGCCGTCCTCACCCGAGGTCCAGAAGAAGCGGTTGCTGTCGTCGAGCGCCGGCTGCACCCGGAACGGCGTGCCGGTCACTTGTGGGCTTTGGAGATGCGTTCCGCCAGGGTCATGGCGGTGACGAGCCCCTCGTCCTGGAACTTGCCGGTGCCGTGGCTGACCGGCGTCGTGTCGACGTCGGTGGCCTGGGCCCGGAGCGCGCCCACCGTGGCCTGCTCGGCCGGGATGTGGGCGAAGGGGTCATAGTGGAAGTTGGCCATGGCGTTGCGGTGGGTGATGCGGGCGATGTCGTCTTCGGGCAGCCCGTCCAGGTACTTCATGGCCAGCTCCGGCGCCTGGGGCCAGGTCGAGTCCGAGTGGGGGTAGTCGCACTCCCAGTGGATGTGGTCGAGGTTGAGGTGGTGGCGCACCTCCATGCCCACCGCGTCGTCGATGAAGCAGGTGAGCACGTGCTCGTTGAACACCTGGCTGGGCAGCTTGTCGCCGAAGTCCTGGTTCGTCCACGCCTTGTGGTGCTGGTACACGTAGTCGATGCGCTCGAGGAAGTAGGGCACCCAGCCGATGCCGCCCTCGCTCAGCGCCACCCGGATGTCGGGGAACTTGCGGAACACCGGCGACCACACCAGGTCGGCCGCGCACTGCACGATGTTCATGGGCTGGAGCGTGATCATCGTGTCGATGGGGGCGTCCATGGCGGTGATCACCACCTGGGACGAGGAGCCGATGTGCAGGCAGATGACCGTGACGGTCTCCTGGCAGGCGTCGAGGAACGGGTCCCAGTGGTCGCTGTGCCAGCTGGGCCAGCCCAGCTTCTCGGGGTTCTCGGAGAAGGTCACCGCGTGGCAGCCCTTGGCCGCCATGCGCCGCACCTCGTCCGCCATGAGCTGGGGGTCCCAGATGGGCGGCACCGACAGCGGGATCATGCGGCCCGGGTAGGCGCCGCACCAGCCCTCCACGTGCCAGTCGTTGTAG
>DASRJN010000370.1:0-5554 GCA_035649455.1 Acidimicrobiales bacterium | reverse complement strand
CCTTCGTCATGCGGTTCACGGCGTCGACGTTGGGATGGTCGCTACCCATGGATCCTCCCGTGGTTGATCGGCTTCGGATGGACCGTACGAAGCAAGCCCGCTGCCGCGCATCGGGCGAACCAACGATTCGTGTGCGGGCTCTTCTCAGCAGTTCTGCTGAGACGCCGATCGGGTGAGTTCGGTGCTTCTCCCGATGCGCCACTCGTGCTGGCTTCGTACCGTCGCACCACCGCCCCTCACAAGGAGTGCCCGACATGAGCGACCTCGCATCCACCGTGTTCGACGACGCCGTCGCGCAGGAGCTGAGCGAACGCCTAGCCGACGTGTTCCGCACCGCCCAGGCCACGGACGTCCTCGCTGACGACGTCTTCCTCGATGGCAACCCGCCGCTGTGGCGCTTCCAGCTCCAGGGACGCGACACCTTCGACGCATGGATCAAGAGCTTCATGCCCGACGGCGCGGACACCACGGTGGTCCGCACGATCCCGACCGTGACCGGCTTCGTCACCGAGTTCACCGGTCGCCACGACCAGGACGGCCTCGAGATCACCGACCGCAAGATCCTCCTCGCCGAAGTGCGCGACGGCCGCATCACCGAGCTCACCGTGTACTGCAGCGGCGACTGGGACACGGATCTCCGCGCCCGACACGCCGTCGAGACCCAGCTCATCCGATCCTGAGGCAGCCCGATGCCCACTACCGACCATCGACAGCAGATGCTCGCCGGCCTGCCCGCCACCGCGCGGACCATCGACGTCGACGGGGGAGCCACTGCCGTCATCGAAGCCGGCGACGGCCCCTCACTGCTGCTGCTCCACGGCGGTATCGAGTGCGGAGGCGCCATGTGGGCGCCAGTGCTCTCCCTGCTAGCCGAGCACCACCGGGTCGTCGTCCCCGACATCCCCGGCCTCGGCGAGTCGGCACCCGTCGACCGCCTCGACATCGACACGTTCGAGCGCTGGCTCACCGCGCTCATCGAGGAGCTCGGCCTGGAGCAGCCCACCGTCGTCGCCCACTCGCTCATCGGCAGCCTCGCCGCCCGGTTCGCCACCCACGGCACCGGACGAATCGGCCGGCTCGTCATCTACGCCGCACCCGGGGTCGGCCCCTACCGAATGCCGCTGCGCCTGCGCTACGTCGCCATCCGCTTCGCCATGCACCCCAGCGCCCGCAACGCCGAGCGCTTCGACCGCTTCGCGCTCCTCGACCTCGACGCCACCCGCCGACGCGACCCTGGCTGGTACACGGCGTTCGACGCCTACACGCGAGCCCGCGCCGGCGACCCCAACGTGAAGAAGACGATGCGACAGCTCATCGCCACCGCGACCAAGCGCATCCCTGACACCGACCTGGCCCGCATCGGTCTTCCCACCATGCTTCTGTGGGGCCGCCACGATCGCATGGTCCCGCTCGCCGTAGCCGAGTCGGCGGCCAAACGTCACGGCTGGCCGCTGCACATCATCGAGGACGCAGCCCACGCACCCCACGTCGAGCAACCCGACGAATTCGTCGACACCCTCGCAGGCATCCTGGCAGCCCGCTGACACAGCGCTCACTATCAGACGACCCGACCAGATCGACGGCTCCGGGTTCGCTCCAGGAGCAGATACGTGTCCCACATCACGCGCCCAGAACGCGCGGCGCAGAGCTGCAAGCCTGCCTCGAAAACGCTGGTGGGCAGCGGCCCTCGCGGTCCATCGGCGGCTCTCCGGCGTAGATCGTCGGCTAGGGGGCGCCGCTGACTTGCGGCGTAGCCGGCCTAGTTCGTGGCGAGCATGGCGGCGCGGTCCGCGGCCGACATTGGGGCTGCAACGCCACCGACCCGTTCGAGGTGGCCGAGGTGATCCATCACGCGGTCACAGTCGACCGCCCCGAGCTTCGCTACCGCACGTCGTGGGGCGGCGATCACCTCGTCCGCGGGC
Source organism: Acidimicrobiales bacterium (assembly GCA_035649455.1). Classification (GTDB taxonomy): domain Bacteria; phylum Actinomycetota; class Acidimicrobiia; order Acidimicrobiales; family VFJN01; genus ZC4RG19. The sequence goes on along the minus strand of DASRJN010000370.1, from coordinate 3,632 downwards.
GTGAGCGTATGACCGACGCCGACTGGGTGTCCCTCGGCACCGCCGAGGGCGACGACGAGTACTACGCCCGCTTCGAGGCGCTGTTCGGGCTGGACATCCGCCCGGCAGGCTGACCTCGAGCAGGCGCTGTCGGCGACGGTCTACCACCCCCGACCCGGCCGCCGGCGTACTCGTGCAGCTGCCGGTGTGGTTCCAAGCGGAAACGCGCGCCCTGCTCGCCGAGGCAGCGTTGCGCCCGTGTGCCGGAGCTGCGCAGGACCTTCGCCCCAGCCGTCGGAGGATCCGCGTGCGAGACTCGACCACGCCCGACGGGCCGTGACCGGGCGCCACGAAGGCGGGTGTGAGCCCGAGGGCCTCGTCTCGACCGGGGGGCGGCGCGGGTACCGCGCGGCGGCCAGACCGATCAGGAGTGGGTAGCAATGCGACGTCTCCTCAGTCTCCTCGCCCTCGCATCGGTGGCCCTCGCGCCGCTTGCCGCGCCCGCGGGCGCCGACGACACGGGCAGCCCTCCCGGGCGCACCCCGCCGACAGCCGAGGGTCCCCACGGCGTCGGCCTCAGCACCTTCACGGCGGCCGACCCCTCCCGACCCGGACGCTCGCTCACGATCGACGTCTGGTACCCCACCGAGCCCGGCACCCCCTCGGGCTCGCCGGCCTCCCTCGATGTGCTCGTAACCGACATCCCGCTCCCGGGCGTGCGGCGCGACGCCGACGTCGACCCGGGCGCGCGTTACCCGCTGGTGGTCTTCTCACACGGCAGCGGCGGGGTGCGCTTCCAGTCGTGGTTCCTCCTGCAGGCGCTCGCCTCCCACGGCTACGTGGTCGTCGCACCCGACCATGCCGGCAACACCGCGCTCGACCAGCTGTTCGGCACGGCCGATCCGTTCCCTGTAGTGGCGGCCAACCGGCCGAGGGACGTGTCGTTCGCCATCGATCAGGTGCTGGCCCGCGCCACTGATCCGTCCGATCCCCTGGCCGGCGCCGTCGACCCGTCGCGCATCGCGGTGGTGGGACACTCCTTCGGCGGCTTCACCGCCCTGGCCGTCGCCGGCGGGTACGACGGGCGGGGCCCCGACGAGCGGGTCGACGCGATCATTCCGATCGCGGCGGCGTCCGGCCTGCTCAGCGACGCAGAGCTGCGCAATGTGGACGTCCCGACCCTGCTGCTGGCGGGCACGTCCGACGAGACGGTTCCACTGGCCGCCGCGGCCGAGCGGCCATGGGACCTGATCGACGGGTCACCGTCCTGGAGGGTGGACGTGCACCGCGCCGGCCACAACTCCTTCACCAATGTGTGCGATCTGTACGAGGCCCTCGTCGACGCCGGCCTGCCGCCCGAGCTGCTGGCATTCCTGGCGTCGTCCGCCGAGGAGGGGTGCGCTCCTCCGCTCATCTCCGTCGATGAAGCCCACCGGCTGTCCGTCCAGTACACGCTGGCCTTCCTGCGGACCACCATCGGGCACGACGCCCGCTGGCAGCGCTACCTCGCACCCCAGTGGGCGACGCGCCACGACCTGCCGGTGACCGTCCTCGCCCGACCGGACGGATTGCGCTCGGCGGTGTAGCGCATGGACAGCTGATCGAGCGCTACATCGACGAGCGGTCGCCGACCTGGGCGCCCGCCGCCGCCGATGCGACCCCCAATGCACCTCCAGACCCGGCGACCACATCGTCGAGGCGAGGTCGGCTCACGCTCAGTTACGCGCTTGCCCGCCAGGGTGCCGGTCGCAACACCGCGGACTGCCAACATCCTGCCAACGCACGACTCGTGATATCGGGTCGAACGCGCGCCAAGCGGTGCGTCGCGCACCACATCTGAACTGGTGGTACGTGCGCAGACCCGTTCGGGACGCAGAGGTCGGGAGTTCAAATCTCCCCCACCCGACCAGGTCAGAGGCAGTTTTCGGTGCTGGGGCCGAAGGCCTGCCAACATCTCGTTTCCAGCCGACGTGGCCTGAACTGACTGCTCGTGAGGGTCACACGGCGTCTCCCCAACTCGCCCAGAGCTACGTATCAGTACTCATTGACGGACTCCGGCCCCAACAATCCCGAGCCTGAACGAACACGGCTCCGCAGTGTTTGACCGGTGTTGACCGGCACTGAACGACCAGGCAGAAGGCAGATCTGTGGCTGCCTCCAGTATGGCGATGATCTGAGGTGATCGGTCTATCCGACGAGCTGGAAGAAGGTGCTCGAGGGGTCGGTTCCGTGGGGCTGCGAGAAGAACGGTGTGAAGGCGTTCCCCACGTTGGCGAGGCCCTCGTAGTCGCCGGTGAAGAACCCGCCGGCGTCCGGTGCCTGGCGCATGTCGAACGAGGTGTCGGTCACCTGCACCTCGTCGCCCCAGTTGCCGGCGCCGGCGCAGGCCGTCGGGGTGGTGGGGTGGCAGTGGACCAGGAAGTAGTCGGTGTCCAGCGGGGCGGCTGGCGTGTTGTTGCGGAAGTCGTAGTACGTGACACCGACCGTGCCGTCCGGGGTGACGTGCACCGAGGCCGTGAACGCCTGCTGGTCGCCCGGCGGCTCAGCTCCGGGCGTCTGGTTCACCTTGATCGGTTCCGACCACGTCAAGCCGCCATCCAGGGACTGCGAGAAGGCGATGCTGTCGAACTCGCCGCCGCTGAAGCGTGAGTCTTGCCAGACGGCGTAGAGCGCGCCGGTGGCGGGATCGACCGCCACGTCGGGGATGATGTCGCCGGTCCGGACCGGGTCTCCCGTCTCGGGGTCGACGATGCCGACCGTCTGGAGGCGGTCGACCAGGATGGCGGAGCTCGACCAGGTCACGCCCTGGTCGGTCGAGCGGAGCAGGCGCACGCTCCAGCCTCGGAGCTTCTGCGAGTTCTCGTTGTGGAACTCGGCGAACAGGTCCACCAGCGTGCCGTCCGGCAGCACCACGATCTGGTTGCCGATCGTCTGGTCGTTCTGTCCCGGGTCATAGATCGACCGAGCCGGCTCCCATGTCACGCCGCCGTCCGTGCTGCGCGCGAACCACGCGGGTCCACGGAAGGCGCTGGTGACGAACCCGGCGCGCACGCTGGCGCGCTCGCTCGACGGGAAGACGAGGCGGTCCCACACGGCGTAGACGAGGTCAGCGTCGGTGGGGTCCGCGGTGATCGTCTGCTTATCGTTGAAGACGTTGGCGTCGAGGTCCCGGATCACGGGAACCGGGTCGCTCCAGGTCAGACCGCCGTCGGTCGATCGGCTCGCCAGCAGGGCGTGGTCGAAGTCCTTCGGCTCGAAGGGCGGCGCGACGTCGTTGAACGACAGGGCCAACTGGTGCAGCGTCCCGTCAGGGCTGAATGAGAGCCACGGGTCGGTTGCCCGCTGGTAGTCGCCTGTGTCGCCCGCGGCCGCGCCCGAGCACAACGTGATGTCGGGGATCACAACCTGCTGCCAGCTCGTTCCGCCGTTGAAGCTGACGCCGGCCACGAGACCCCGGGCGCCGCCGTTGGACCAGCGGTCCTGCTGCCAGATGCCGGCGATGTTGTCGGGATTCGTCGGGTTGACGTCGATCCACGGTTCCACCTCGCTGTTGAGGTACACCGTTCCCGACTGGTCGGCAACCCCGTCGGCCGTGCAGCCCAGGAACGCGCTCGTGCCCGAGACCTGGACCAGCGGGCCTTGCGGGAGAGGGC
>DASRJN010000369.1:0-6454 GCA_035649455.1 Acidimicrobiales bacterium | reverse complement strand
CCCCGGCCTCCACCGACCAGCCGTAGAGCACCGTCTCGCCGTCCTCGAGCGCCCGGGGCCCGGTCCCGTCCGATGTGCGCACCTGCGCACCCGCGGCCGAGCGCACCGTGCCCACCTCGCTCGGGGCCGTGCCGCCCCCGCCGCTGACGAACATCGCGGCCGCCAGGCCCAGCGCCGCCACCAGGGCCACAGCCGCCAGCAGCCGCCAGCGCCGGGAGCGGGGTCCCGGACCATCGCCCTTCTCGTCCGCCTCGTCCGGTGAAGGTCCGGCCCAGCCGTCCAGCCGGGGCCGCCCAGGCCGGTCGCGCGGCGGCGCCAGCCAGTGCCTGACAGGGATCGCCTGCTCGGTGGGGGCGTAGGCGCGGCGCTCGGGGCCGTCGGACCATCCGGGCGACGTGGGCGGCGAGCCGCCACCGGTAGGGCCGCGCTGGTCAGCACTGGTCATCGCAAGCTTTGCCTCCCGCCATCTCCGGGCCCAGCTCTGGCGATGAGGGTAGTGGACGGTGTCCGTCTGCGCTGGTCCGAAGCGGTCTACAGGCCACCCGCTCCGGCGACCGGCTCAGCCGGCCGCGTGGCCGGTCATCTCCAGCGCGTTGCTGAACGCCCCCGCGGGACTGGGGACGGTGTCGCAGGTCGGGTCCGTGATCTCGACGGTGGCGGCACCGGGCCCGCCCATGACGGTCGCCATCCAGTGCTGGGTCTCGTCGTCGTAGGCGGCCTCGCTCACCGTGAGGTCGGCCGTGACCGTCGACGTGCCCACGATGCGGGCCGGGAGGCCGGTGGTGGGCGACGCCGGGCACTCGACCGACCGGGTGAGGCTCAGGTTCGCCGAGCGGTTCTCGATGTGCAGCGTGCCCTCGAACGTGAGGGTCGCGCCGCCGCGCACGAGCGTGGCGGTCACCAGGACGTCGCAGGGCACCTGGGGACAGGGCTCGGCGTCGATGACCGCGTCGTAGCGCGCGGTCTGGCCCGGTCGCCAGGTCAGGCTGGGATCGAGCGGGACTCCCTGGCCGTCGCCGGTGATGGCCACGTCCAGCGCGTAGGCGCGCGCCGGCATGGCGATGGCCGTGACTCCGTTGTTCCGCAGGACATTGGTCGGGGGTAGGGCGGCGGCGTCGGCTTCGAGGTTCTCCCGGGCCCAGGGGGACGGCTCGTCGATGGTGCGTATCACGAGGCCTCCGTCGCTCGTGACCATCACCGCCTCGTCGGTGGCGGGCGACGCGTTGAGCCCGTCGCCGGTCGACACCTTCACCCCACCGGCCGGTGTCTCGGCAGTGCAGGTGACGATGCAGTCGACGGCCAGCGGGGGGCCGCTGGAGCGGAGCCGGATGTCGTCGATGGCCAGCATGAGGGCCTCGGAGTCGGTGACTCCGGCCGGGTTGAACCAGGTGCGCCCTCCTTCGACGTGCGCGGTCGGGCTTGCCTCGTCCCTGCCGTCGGTGGCAGTGAAGGTCAGCTGGGCCCTTTCGTCGAAGCGCAGCACCCCGCCGGCGGGCAGGTCGACGACGACCCCCGGCCCGTCGCCCGCCTCCACCGTCCAGCCGTAGAGCACCGTCTCGCCCTCGTCGAGCTCCCGTGGCTCGGCGCCCTCCGCGGTGCGCACGAGCGCACCGCCGGCGGACCGGACGGTGCCCACCTCGGTCGGCGCCGCGCTGCCCCGCCCGGCCACGACCGCCCCAGCAGCCACGCCGAGCGCGGCCACCATGCCCACGGCCGCCAGCACCAGCGGCCAGCGCGAGGCCCGAGGGTCGGTGCCATCGCCGCCTGGCCCCGGCAGGCCATCGGCGTCCAGATGGGAAGGCGGACCGACCCACCCGTCGAAGCGCGGCCGCCCGGGCCGGTCGACCGGAGGCGCCGGCCAATCGTCGACGGTGGCGGGACGAGTCTCGGGCGCGTCCCCGTTCCGGCCGTCGGGCGGAGGCGACAGGTCTAGCGGGCGGCGACCAATGGACCCGCCGTGGTTAGGGATGGACATACGCGGGCTTTGCCTTCTCGCCGGCCCAGCTTCGGCGGCGAGGCTAGTGGACGCGTAGGGCTGACCGCGAGGTCGGAACGGGCCCTAGAGGCCGCCCGCGCCGGAGAGCGTCATGGGCGAAGTGGAGGTGCCGAGGGTCTCGCCCTCGTTGCACCTGGTGCCGAGGTTGGCGGCCACCGTGCCCTCGCCGGTGACGGCGCTCGCCACCCAGCGCTCGCCCTCCTGGCTGACGTCGGTGATGTTCAGCTGGGCCTGCACCGCGGTGGTGCCGATGCCGGGGACGACCACGTTGGTGAAGCTCTCGTCGTAGCAGTCGATGGGCTGGGTGAACGAGAGGTTGATGGTGCCCGCCTCGATGCGGGCCGTGCCGGTGGCCCCGTCGTCGGCGGTGACGTTGACGTCGCACGGCACGGTCACGCAGCCGCTCCCGTCCACGACGAGGTTGACCGTGAACTGCTTGCCGTTCATGAACGTGAGCTCGGGAGGGATGGCATCGCCGCTCGGGTCGCCCGTCACGGTGAGGGTCAGGGCGTAGGTGCCGTCGGCCACGGCGGTGCCCTTGATGCCCGGGGCGTCGACCGCCTCGGGGGCGGGCAGCCCGGCCTGAGCGTCGGCGTCGAGGTTCTGCTGCGCCCAGGCGGAGGGACCCTCGGCGGTGGTGACCGCCAGCGTGGTCCCGTCCTTGACCTGGAGGTTCTCGTTGGGCCCGGGCGCCGCGTCGAGGTCGCCGTCGGTGGTGACGGTGACACCGCCCCCCGGGGCCTCGACCGTGCAGGTGCTGGTGCAGTCGAGGGCGACCGGGTTGCCGGACATGGCCACGAACGCGGCGGGGATGTCGAGGCCGATGTCGGCCGAGGGGCCGTCGCCGGCCGGGTTGACCCAGGTGCGGCCACCGTTCATCTCGATGGCCGGTCGGGGGTCGCCGTTGTCGCCCGACATCTCGGCGCGATCGACGAAGGTGAGCGTGGCACCGGAGTCGAACCGCACCACCCCGCCGTCGGCGAGGTTGACGGTGACCGTCGAGGCGCCGGGGGCCTCGACCACCCAGCCGGCCTCGATGGATTCGCCCTCGACGAGCGGTCGGGGCTCGTCGTCCCCGGTGTGGACCACGACGTCACCCGCGGCCGAGCCCACGGTGCCGAACACGTAGCCCTCGTCGCCCTGGTTCGCTCGCAGCAGGACGAATGCCCCGGCGGCCAGCGCCCCCACGGCCACCGCCCCGAGCCCGGCGAACAGCCAGCGGCGCCGGTGGCGCGGCGGCTGCGAGGTCTCGACCAGCGGCGGCGGACCGCTGGGAGGCGCCGCGGTGTAAGCGGGTGACGCGGGGGTGGAGTACGCGGGCGACAGCGGCGCGAAGGTCGGTTCGGGCTCGCGGGAGCGACCCGGTGGCGGCGTCCAGATCTCCGACGGCTCGGATGGCCGCGCCGGGGTCGGGGGCGGCGGCCAGTCCGGCGGTGCCGGTGGCGGCGAGGGCCACTGACCGCTGGAGGGCGGGCGCCAGTTGGGGGGAACCCCGGAGCCCGACTCGCCGGCGGCCGGCTGGGCCCACCAGTCGCCCGCTCCGCCCGCCGGTCCTGGGGCCCGGGCGCTCGGCGCGGGGTCGGCCCGGGGCTCGCCCCCACGCCCGCCGGATGGCGGCTCCGCGGAGGGGGGCGGGGACGGTCGCCAGGGCTCGCCCGGCGGGGCGGGTTTCCAGCCGGCGGTCGACGGCGGCGGTGGGGGCGGCGGGGCAGCGCTCGAGCCAGCAGCCTCGTCTTCGTCGGGCGGGGCCGGCGGCCACGGCCGAGGGCCGGGGTCGTCTGGGCTCGTCATGTCACGCTCCCTCCGTCCCCGGCAGCGGCTCGGCTCAGCCGAGCGAGACCAACAATCCTTCGCACGTTCGGATGACGACGCGGGCGGCGTCTGCTACCTCCCGCGACGACATCGGGCTCTCGGCCCGGCGCTGCCATCTCCCGATGGCATTCTGCAGCGCGCGCCGTGTCTCGGATGCATCCGATTCGGTGGTGAGGCCCAAACGGACGTGCAAGGCGGTGCCCTCCACGCCCATGAGGCGCTCCATCTCCTCCGCCTCGGCCGGTCGGACCTTGACCCCGCTGGCCCGGAGAGCGTTGAGCAGGCGGATCTCCGCGAACTCGTGGGCCGCCGCGGTGATGCGCTCCAGCTCCGAGGCCAGCACGTCGCCGCCGGGCACGGGGTGCTCGTGCAGCACCGACTCCAGCGCCAGCAGGGCCGAGCGCGCCTTGAGCACGTCCCGCCGCTGGGCGAACTGGCTGAGCAGCACCTCGCGCAGCTCGACCAGCCCGCTGCGCCGGACCAGCTCGGTGGACAGGGCCGTGGCGGTCGTGGCCGCCCCCTGGCGGATCAGCGCGACCGCGAGCCGCACCCCGAACAGGCCGAAGCGGTCGAGCAGGTGCTCGCGCTCCATCGAGGTGAGGGCGATGGGCGTCGTCGCCTGCACGAAGCGGTCGGCCGACAGGAACAGCGCCTCCGCCTCCTCCCGCGGCGCGCTGGCGATGGCGTCGAGGGCCTTGAACTCGGCTTCCCGCAGCGTCGCCCCCGACTGGGCCAGCAGTCCGGCCACGGGCACCACCGTCTGGGCGAGACGCCGCACCTTGGGGTCCTGCCGGTAGCGGGCCGCGATGCGCTGGGCCGAGGCCATCGAGTCGATGCGGCCCACGCCCACCTCGTCGGCCCGGGACAGCACGGCCACCGCGTTGACCGGCGTGGCCTGCGAGAACTCCTCGTCGTGGAACGCCTCCAGGAAGTTGATGTCCGACGAGTGGAGGTGCCGCATCAGGTACAGCACCGCGTCGGCCGGCGTCACCTGGTCCTCACCCGGGGTGAGGAAGGCGGTGGTGCGGGCGGACACGTCGCTGGACAGCGAGGCGATGCCGGGCGTGTCGATCAGCGTCATCTGGCGCAGCGACGACGACGGCCACTCGATCACGAGCCGGAGCACGTCGTTGGCGTCGACGCCGCCGAGGTCGACGGCGATGGCCCCGCCGTCGCGGCTGAAGGGCACCTGGCGGGCCTCGCCGTGGTGTGGCTCCAGCGTCGCCCGGTAGGTGATGCCGTCGCGGTACCAGGTCACGATGCGGGTGCACTCGCCCGCGTCCGTGGGCGCCAGCTCCTCGCCCACCAGGGCGTTGAGGAGGGTCGACTTGCCCGCCTTGACCTTGCCGGCGATGGCGACCCGCAGCGGCTCGTCCAGCCGGTCGAGCACCGCCTGGAGCCGCTGGCTCGCGGCCGGGATCGCGGCGTAGAGCTGCGTGGCCTGGGTGAGCAGCGCCCGCACCGAGTCGAGCAACGGGGACGCGGCGCGCTCGCTCATGTCCGCGCTTCCTGGGCGGGGCGGGTGCCGGCCTTCAGCTCGGGGGCCAGGGCCAGCGCCTTGTCGCGCAGCACCGAGATGCGCTTCAGCTCGGCGTCGACGTCCCGCTGGCGCTTGGCCCGGGTGGCGGCGTCGGACTTGACGGCCTGCTGGGCCGCGGCCAGCGCCTCGGTGGTGGACTGGTGCAGCTCCTCGGCCCGGGTGGCGAAGAAGTCGCGCATGCGCCGCTGGACGCGGCGCAGCGTGTCGCGCGAGTCCTTGCCCACCACGAAGCCCACCTCGTCGGTGTACTTGCGGTGCGCCTGGCGGGCCTGGTTGCGCCGCATGGCGAGCTGGCGCTCCTTCTCGCCCCGGAGGGCCTGGCGACCCATGAACAGCCCGATGATGATGGTGGCGGGGTTGGCCATGGCCAGGCCGGCCATGCGGCCGAGCATGCCGAACATCAGCAGGCCGCCGTAGCTGCCCCGCAACGCGGACATGCCTTGGCCGCCGATCCCCATCTTGTGGATGTCGATGTCGGTGTTGGCGTCGACCGAGGTGAGGATCTCGGTGGGGTTGGCCACGTCCAGCTCGACCACGATGCCCACCCCGTCCTCGCCGAAGTGCTCGGACACCTGGGCGGTCAGCGCCTGGGCTCGGCTGTGGAGGAAGGCGTAGTTGCGGACGACGTCCTCGGCCACCCGTCGGTACAGCCAGGCCTGGAACTCGTCCCACGTCTCGGCCGGGTCGCTGGCCTCCAGCGCCTCGTCGGCCTGCTTGCTGACCTGGCGCAGCCGGCCCCGCAGGTCGAAGTCGACGTCGGCCTGGAGGTCGGTGATGCCGTCGTTGAGCGTCTGCTGCCATTTGGACACGCCGCTGCGCAGCCGCTCGGCCCGAGCCTTCAGCTCGGTGAGGTTCTCGACCATGTCGCGGGCCTGGTCCGGGTCGTTGAGCGCCTGGCGCTCGCTCGCGAACTGCGACTCGAGCATGGCCGCAACCGCCAGCACGTCGCTGGCCGCGTTCTTCACGCTGAGCTTCTCGGCGTTGGCCGCGATCTTGTTCTGGAGATAGCCGGCCAGCGCGGGGAAGCCCGACTCGCGGTTGAGGTCGCGGTCGTTGGTGCGCAGGGCGTGGACCCGCAGCGACGACGACACGCACAGCAGCTCGGA
>DASRJN010000368.1:0-7338 GCA_035649455.1 Acidimicrobiales bacterium | reverse complement strand
TGGCGCGGACGTCCTGCTGGAGGGCGTGCAGCTCGAGCTCGTCGTCGTCGTAGAGCAGGTCGCCTTCGAGCACGTAGTAGGTCTCGCCGCCATCGGTCCCCAAGGTCACCTTGCGGGCGGAGCCGCGCAACTGCTCCAGCTTGGGCGACTCCTCGGCCTGCTCGCGCAGGTGAGGCGTCTCCTGGAAGGTCTCGGCGGCCAGGGTCGTGGTTCGAGTGGCATCGGCCATGGGGATACTCCCTGAGTAAATTGCTGTAGACGTGAGCATGTGAGGTGATCCGTCCGATGGGGCAGTCCAACGAGACACTCGAATCTCAAGAGCTCGCAGCCCGTCCCGAGATACGCGAGCAGGTCGAAAGCTCGCCCGAGTTCCAGGCCTGGAAGGACGAGCTGCCCACCCTGGACATCGACGGCGAGCAGTTCTACCTGCCGTGGGGCGACGTCCCGATGGACGCCGACCAGATCGTGTACCACTGGGCCCGCTCCCATGGTCTGCTCGCCTGAGCGGAGAGTAGCCACGATCGCGGTCCCGGTGCGGTTGCCCCGAGGTTCGGATCGGCCGTCGTCGGTTGGTGCCGTCGTCGGTCGCGCTCATGATGTCGGTCATGGAGTTGCAGCCCATAGGGCGGGTCGAGTCCCCGCTCACCGACCCGTCGTCCGCGCCCAAGCAGGGGTTCGAAGGCTCACCGGAGGCGTGGATCGAGATCGTCCCCGAAGTGGTGGAAGGGCTCGACGGCATCGCTGCCGGCCAGCGCGTGATCGTGCTCACCTGGCTGGACCGCGCCGCACGTGACGTGCTGCGCACCCGGCCGCGGGACGATCCCAAGAACCCCGAGGTCGGGGTGTTCGCCACGCGCTCGTCCGACCGCCCCAACCCCATCGGCCTCCACCTGGTCGAGGTGGTGGAACGGGACGGCGCGCGCCTGCGCGTGCGCGACCTGGAGGCGCTTGACGGCACGCCCGTGGTCGACATCAAGCCCCAGATCCACGGCGTGCCCGACGGCTGACCGTCAGCGCACGAAGGTGAAGATGTGCACGCCCGGGCGGAGCGGCGCGGGGCTACCGGTGAAGCGGGCGGCGCCCACGCCGAAGCGCAGCCGTTCCGGTGTCACCAGCGCCCGGGGATCGAAGCCGGTGGCGGTGAACCAGTCCTGGATGGTGGGCACGATCCCGTCCTCGCGCTGGGCGCGGGTCCACAGCACGGTCGCGCCAGGGGCGCACAGCGCGGGCAGGAAGGCGACGGTGGCGCGGATGTCCTCGTCGCTGACGTTGCCGAAGATGCCGCACGCCAGCACCAGGTCGGCCGGCGCCGCCCCCAGGTAGGCGTCGCTCGTGCCGGCGTCGCCTTCGACGACCTCGATCCCGTCGAGCCCCGCGCCCGCGATCGTGGCGCGGGCCGCGGCGACGTTCACCGGGTCCAGCTCCACCAGCCGGCCCACGAGGTCGCTGCCGCGCCGGTGGCGGCGCGCCACCGTGAGCACGTCGCGGCCCTGGCCCGCGCACATGCTGACGAAACGGACCGGCCCGCGCGGCGCCTCGTCCAGTACGCCGGCGATCAGGTCCTGGACCACCAGCAGCCGCAGGTGCAGGGTCGAGCCGGGCCGGTCGTAGTCGTCGTGCCAGGCCTGGTAATCACGCATCGGCGTAGGACTCGGTGATGAGGTCGAGCAGCGCGTCGTCCAGGTCCTCGGGGCCCCGGACGTTGGCGATGTGGTAGTAGCGGCCGTGCCACTGCATCACCTTGCGGACGATGGTCCGGTGCTGCGCCCGCCGCCGGAGCGGGAAGGACATCGCCACCCACCGCTCCATGGGGCGCAGTTCCATGAAGCTGCCGTCACGCTTGAGGAAGATCCCGACCGACACCGGCTCGACGTGGACCGGGCCCAGCGTGGCCAGGTGCGCCATCACCGCCTCGAACACCGGCCGCTCGTGCGGGGGGCCGGTGGAGAAGTACTCGTCCAGCGTCATGGCCGGGGCGCACTCGTGGGACTGGCGCGTGCGGCGGAACTGGCGGCCGCACTCCGGGCAGGTCCAGGGCATCAGGTGAGGATCCAGCGCTGCAGGCGCGGGATGGCCCGGTCGATCAGGCGGCCGTAGATCCGGGAGAACACCGGGCGGACCACGCCGGCCAGCGGGCCCTCCAGGGTGACCTCGAAGGTGACCGTCGTCAGGTCCTCGCCGGCGTCCTCGAAGCGGTGGTCGTAGCAGATGTGCACGCCCGGCAGCCCGCCGGTCCACTCCCAGCCCGACGGAGGGTCCCATGCCGTCATGCGGAACCGGTTGGGGCGCAGATAGCGGATGTGCAGCACGCCCGACGAGGAGGGTCCCAGCGTGCCGGGCGGCGTGACCTCGACCGACTTGAAGTGCGGGGCCCACTCCGGCCACCGCTCGATCTCGGCCAGGCGGTCCCACGCCACCCGCCGGGGCACCGCTACATCGAAGGTCCGCCGCACGGCGACTCGTGCCATCGCCCGCAGCCTGACCCGCGCGCCGGGGTCATCGCCAGCCGGGGCGACCAGCGCTCAGCGGACCTGCCCCGCGAGCACCGCGTCGAGGTCATACCGGACCGGGCGGTCGAGCTGCTCGTAGCCGCAGGAGGCCGGATCGCGGTCGGGCCGCCAGCGCACGAACTGGGCGGTGTGGCGGAACCGGAACCCCTCCATGTAGTCGTAGCGCACCTCGACCACCCGCTCGGGCCGAAGCGGCACGAACGACATGTCCTGCCGGCCGTTCCAGCGGGTGCCCTCGCCTCGGGCCCCGCGCTCGGTGAACGCCTCGGCTGCCCAGCTCCACGGGTGGTGCTCGAAGTCCGTGACCAGCGGTTGCAGCTCGACGTACAGCCGGCGGCGCACGTCCATCGGGAACGCTCCCACCACGCCCACCGACACCAAGGTCGGGCCCTCGTGCTCGCCGCGGAACTCGTCGGGGATGCCGGGCTCCGCGCCGTCGTCGTACAGGCCCAGCAGCAGCGACCCGACCGCCTCCCGGGTGCTGCGGTGCACCCGGTAGCCGGCCACCACGCAGTCGGCGGTGCGCACGTGCTTGACCTTGGCCATGACCCGCTTGTTGGGCTGGTAGGTGACGTCGCCCGACTTGGCGATGAGGCCGTCGAGGCCGGCCCCCTCGAACAGCTCGAACCAGCGCTGGGCCACGTCCATGTCCTGGGTGATGGGGGTGAGGTGGACGGGCGGCTCGGCCTTCGCCAGGGCCCGCTCCAGCACGGCGCGCCGGTCCCGGAACGGCCGGCCGGTCAGGTCTTCGTCATCGAGGGCGAGCAGGTCGAAGGCGACGAAGCTGGCCGGGGTGCGCTCGGCCAGCATCCGCACCCGGCTGTCGGCGGGGTGGATGCGCTGCTGCAGGGCCCAGAAGTCGAGGCCGTCGTGGTCGGCGTCGGCCACCACGATCTCGCCGTCCACCACGCAGCGCTCGGGCAGGTTGGCCCGGAACGCCACCACCAGCTCCGGGAAGTAGCGGGTCATGTGGCGCTCGTTGCGGCTGCCGATCTCCACCTCGTCACCGTCGCGGAACACGATCGACCGGAAGCCGTCCCACTTCGGTTCGTAGTAGTGCCCGGGCGGGATGGCCCCCACCGGCTTGGCCAGCATGGGGACGACCGGGGGCATGACCGGGAGCCGCACCGCCCCATCGTTCCTCGCGGCGTAGCGTCGCGTCATGTTCTCCAAGCCATGCCACGTCTGCGGGGAGACGCTCGAGGCCGAGGACCTGGAGGCGTTCGGGTATGCCGGGCTGGCCCATGTCCGGGCCGAGCACCCCGAGGAGGTGCCCTATCCCGACCTGGCGGTGCGCAACTACTTCGAGGGCCTGGCCCGCATGACCGGCGGGTCCGAGCGGCTCGACGAGCTCGGCGGGGTCGAGATCCACCCGGTCACCGAGGACCGGCTGGACGACTGGCTGGCGTTCTTCGACTTCGACGGCAATGTGGGCCTGCCCGAGAACTCGGCGTGCTACTGCCTGGAGCCTCACGAGTGGGACCCGCACCAGCCGCCGCCCGAGCTCCACCACTGGCGGGAGCGGCGGGAGGAGATGATCGGCCTCTTCCGGGCGGGCCACGCCTTCGGCTACCTGGCCTACGTGGACGGGCGCCCCGCCGGCTGGGTCAACGCTGCCCGGCGGGGCGACACCGCCCTGTTCCGGCGGGGGGACCCGGCCGACGGCCGCACCGCGGCGGTGGCCTGCTTCGTCATCGCCCCGCCGTACCGGCGCCACGGCCTGGCCCGACAGCTGCTGGATCGGGTGCTGGCCGACGCTCCCGGTCGCGGCCTGGACGCGGTCGAGGCCTACCCGCCCAACTTCGACGCGCCGGGCGAGCGGAACTTCCGCGGCCGCCGGGCGATGTATGACGAGGCCGGCTTCACCGAGGTCAAGGTCCGCTCCCGAGACGTGGTCATGCGTCGCGAGGCCGGACCGGTGGGGGAGTAGCGCGCGGTGGAGGCCGGCGAGCGCATGCTGATCCGCTGCGAGGGCGGTCCCTCCCGGAGTCGCCTGGTCCGCTACCCGCCCCCGGTGGAGGTCGTCGAGACCGAGGGCCTGTACGTGCTGGTCGACGACGGCCCGCCCGAGCAATGGTGGTACCAGTTCGTGCCGCGGGAGCTATGAGCCGGGCGCGCGATGAGTTCCCGACGGAGCTGTCGTTACAGGTGGCACATCCCTACGACGAAGGAGAGTGCACCGTGGACATGAAGGTCGAGCTCGTGATCGTTCCCGTGTCGGACGTGGACCGGTCCAAGGCGTTCTACGAGAAGGCCGGGTTCAACGTGGACGTCGACCACAAGATGGGCGACAACTTCCGCGTGGTCCAGCTCACCCCACCCGGGTCGGCCTGCTCCATCACCATCGGCTACGGGCTGGGCCACGACATGGCCCCCGGGTCCATCCACGGGATCCACCTGGTGGTGAACGACATCGTCGCCGCCCACAAGCAGCTGACCGCGGCCGGGATCGACGTGGGCGACGTGATCCACTACGAGAACGGTGAGCGCAAGCCCGGCCCCGACCCCGAGCGGTCCAAGTTCAACTCGTTCGCCGAGCTGCGGGACCCCGACGGCAACACCTTCGTGCTGCAAGAGGTGCCCTGAGCGCACGGCGGCGGTCAGGCCACGCAGAACTCGTTGCCTTCGGGGTCCGCCATCACGACGTGGTGGCCCTCGAAGGTGGCGAGGGTGGTCGCCCCCGCCACGGTCAGGCGGTCGACCGTCTCGCGGATGCGGCCCCAACGCTCGTCGGGCGTCCCTTTGCCTGCTACCCGCACGTCGACGTGGAGGCGGTTCTTCGCCACCTTGGGCTCGGGGACGGGCAGCAGGCAGAGCCGGGGGCCGACGCCGGCCGGGTCGCGCAGCCACGCGCCCTGCGGGCCGTCGTCGACGCTCTCGCCGTAGCTGGCCAGCCACTCTTCCCGGGTGGCGAAGGGCGGGGGCGGCGGCTCGTCCTCGTAGCCCAGGGCCAGCTTCCAGAACTCGGCCAGCCGGGCTCCATCCACGCAGTCGAATGTGAGGTCGAAGCGGGTCGCCATCAACCCGCCGCCCCGTGCGCGTACAGGTCCCGCAGCAGCGCCACCTCGGCCAGGTGGTGGATGGCCTCCCGATGGATGTGGAGGATCAGCGCGGCCATGGGGAGGTCGGCAAACGGGCCCTCGGCCGGACCGCAGGGCCGGGCCAGCCCGGCCTCGTCCAGGCCCTTGAC
Source organism: Acidimicrobiales bacterium (assembly GCA_035649455.1). Taxonomy (GTDB): domain Bacteria; phylum Actinomycetota; class Acidimicrobiia; order Acidimicrobiales; family VFJN01; genus ZC4RG19. Next base: position 1,638 of record DASRJN010000368.1, on the reverse strand, counting down.
CCCGTCGACCCAGCGGCCGTAGACGTCGTCGAGCATGGCCAGCGCCCCGGCCGCGCCCTCGGGCCAGTCGACGGTGGAGTACTCGATCGGCGGGCCGCCGAAGTGGGAGGCGTTGCGGGCCCCGAACACGCCCACGATCACGTGCCCCAGCCGCCAGGCGATAGTGGTGACCGGCGCCGGTACCGGTGCGGGAAAGACGAAGTCGATCACCCGCTCGCCGCCCCCGGTCGCCAACTTGGTAGTGGCCTCGGCGCGGGGGCGGATGCTCCAGGCGCCCGGCACCGGCTCCCACAGGTACTCCTCGTCCCCCAGCCCGTCCAGCCGGGGCCGGGCCTGGTGCTCCCAGTGGAACGTGAGCTGTTCCAGGAGCTGCGTCGTCCAGTCCATACGGGAGCTATACCCGCCCGACGTGACCCGTGAATGATTCGGCTCGACGCCGTGACGGCGCCGATCGGTCAGGCGGACCGCGTCAGCTCGGCCCGGTCGCGCTCGACCGGCTCCTCACCAGGCGCGCCGTACGACCAGCTGTGGACGAGCTTGCCCGGTTCGGGCACCGAGATCGTGATGGACACGGGAAAGGCGGACGGCTCCTCGCCCATCACGAACACGCCTGGTTCGCTCTCGCGGAGGACCGTCACCGAGTCGCCGTGGATGTGACCGGTGACGAGGATGGCGCCGCCGCCGTGGGTGCGGCCGATCACGGCGTGCTCGGCATGGCCGCGAACCCGCTCGGGATTCGGATTGAACGTCTCGTAGTCCAGCGTGACGCCGGCCCCGCCCGGCAGGGGGGCGATCACGATCTTGGCTGCGCTGTCGCCGCCTCGTCCGGGTGCGCGATCGATCCCGAGGTAGATGCCCGGGTTGGCCAGGAGGTCGTCGAGGATGCCCACGCCGAACAGGTTAACGGCGAGCGCGGGTGCGCCCGGGTCACTGCTCCTCGTCGTCGATGTCCTCCGAGGCGTAGGCGCCCAGCAGGTCGCGGGCCGAGACGATCCCGACCAGGCGGCCCTTGTCCTGGACCAGCACGTGCCGGACGTACTGCTCCATCATCAGCTCCGCCACCTCGGACACCGTGGCATCGCCGTCGCACCACACGAGGTTCGTGTGCGCCACCTCCTCGGTGCGGGTCGCCGTCGGGTCCTTGCGGGCCGCGAGGGCGGTCACCAGGTCGCGTTCGGACACGATCCCGGCCGGCGGGTCGCCGTCGCCGACGATCAGCGCCCCGACCGCCGAGGCGGTCATGATGTCCGCCGCCTCGCACAGCGTGGCCCCGCCATTCACTCTGACGACCTGCTCGCCGGTGAGCACGGACACCGGCAGGGAACCGAACCGCAGTGCGTCTGCCATACCCCCAGCATGCCCCCACCAGGCCCCTGCGCCCAGGGCCCGAGGTCACTCCCGCGGGATCACACCGCCACCCCGTGGCGCAGCACCGGGAACTGGCGCACGGGGTCGTCGGCCGGGACCCGCTCGGTCGGCTCGCCGGACGGGTCGCCCCGGAGCACGGTCGCACCCTCGGGCGCGTACTGGAGGATGTAGGCCTTGCGGACCTCGCCGGTGAGGTTGGGTCCCGTCAGGTGCGGGGTCAGGCTGGAGAACACCACCACGCCGCCCGCGGCGACCTCGGCCACGGCCACG
>DASRJN010000367.1:0-22659 GCA_035649455.1 Acidimicrobiales bacterium | reverse complement strand
CCGTGCAGACCCGGGCCGATCTCCGCAACGTGGCCATCGTCGCCCACGTAGACCACGGCAAGACCACGCTGGTCGACCAGATGCTGTGGCAGTCCGGCGCGTTCCACGAGCACCAGGCCGTGGAGGAGCGGGTCATGGACTCCATGGACCTGGAGCGGGAGAAGGGCATCACGATCCTGGCCAAGAACACCGCCGTCCGGTACGGCGACGTGAAGGTCAACATCGTGGACACGCCGGGCCACGCCGACTTCGGCGGCGAGGTCGAGCGGGGCCTGTCGATGGTGGACGGGGTGCTGCTCCTGGTCGACGCCAGCGAGGGGCCGCTGCCCCAGACCCGCTTCGTGCTGCGCAAGGCGCTGGAGTCGCGCCTGCCGGTCGTGCTGGTCGTCAACAAGGTGGATCGGCCCGACGCCCGCATCGCCGAGGTGGTCCACGAGGTGGAGGAGCTGTTCCTCGACCTCGACGCCGACCTGGAGCAGCTCGACTTCCCCATCGTGTACTGCGTGGCCCGCGAGGGGCGGGCCTCGCTCGACCGGCCGGAAGACGGCGCGGGGTTGCCCGAGGGGTCGTCGCTCAAGCCACTGCTCGACCTGCTGGTGTCGCACATCCCCGCGCCCACCTACGACCCCGAGGCCCCGCTGCAGGCACTGGTCACCAACCTGGACGCCTCGCCGTACGTGGGGCGCCTGGCGCTGTGCCGCATCCGCGGCGGCGTGCTGCGCAAGGGCAGCACCGTGGCCTGGTGCCGGGCCGACGGCAGCATCGAGCGGGCCAAGCTCACCGAGCTGTACGTGACCGACGCGCTCGACCGTGTCCCGGCGACCGAGGCCGGCCCGGGCGAGATCGTGGCCATCGCCGGCATCCCCGACATCACCATCGGCGAGACGCTGGCCGACCCCGACGACCCGCGGCCGCTGCCCGTCATCACCATCGACGAGCCCAGCCTGGCCATGACCATCGGCATCAACACCGCGCCCCTGTCGGGCCGCGAGGGCAAGGCCCTCACCGCCCGGCTGGTGAAGAGCCGGCTCGACCAGGAGCTGGTGGGCAACGTGAGCATCCGCGTGCTGCCCACCGAGCGGCCCGACGCCTGGGAGGTGCAGGGGCGCGGCGAGCTGCAGCTGGCGGTGCTGGTGGAGATGATGCGGCGCGAGGGCTTCGAGCTCACAGTGGGCAAGCCCCAGGTGCTCACCCGCGAGATCGACGGCACGCTGCACGAGCCGGTCGACCGGGTCACGGTGGACGTCCCCGAGGAGTACCTGGGCGTGGTCACCCAGCTCTTGGCGCTGCGCAAGGGGCGCATGGTGCAGATCACCAACCACGGGACCGGGTGGGTGCGGCTGGAGCACCTCGTGCCGGCGCGGGGCCTGGTGGGCTTCCGCACCGAGCTGATGACCGAGACCCGGGGCACCGCCCTGCTGCACCACGTGTTCGAGACGATGGAGCCGTGGGCGGGCGAGATCCGGCCCCGGCGCAACGGCTCGCTCGTGGCCGACCGCAGCGGCCTGACGACGGGCTACTCCCTGCTCAACCTGCAGGACCGCGGCCAGCTGTTCGTGGGGCCCGGCACCGAGGTGTACGAGGGCATGGTGATCGGCGAGAACGCCCGGTCCGACGACATGGACGTCAACCCCACACGGGAGAAGAAGCTCACCAACATCCGGGCGGCTGCGGCCGACCAGTTCGAGAAGCTGATCCCGCCCCGCACGCTGTCGCTGGAACAGGCCCTGGAGCACATCTCCGAGGACGAGTGCGTCGAGGTCACCCCCCGCTCGGTCCGCCTGCGCAAGACGATCCTGGACCAGTCCGTCCGGGCCCGGGCCGCCAAGCGCGCGAAGTCCTGAGGCTGCGCTCGCGGCCACGGGCCCGCGCGGCCGGCACCCACGAGGTGTCCTGCCGGTAAACGCGAACACCCTCTGCGGTGCCGCGGTTACCGACGCGTACCGCGCTGATCAGCGTGCATTCAGTGCGACAACTGACGCTCGCGGTCACTAGTGTCATGGTCGCGAAGGCTGGTGGGCGATCGGGGGGATCGCGATGAAGGGCAAGCGGCGACGCCTGCACGGCGCCGAGAACCGGGCACTCAAGGGCTACGCACCGCTCGTGGTGCTGGTGGCCGCGCTCGTCGCCATGGTGGCGGTCGTGCCCTCCCGTGTGCCCGCCGAGGTGATCACGGCCGACGGCGGTGACGCGGTCGAGGTGAGCGAGGCCCAGCCCGCGTCGGGCTGGAACAGCACGGTCACCGCCTGCCCGGACCAGCCCGTGCAGGTCGCCGCCATGCCCTACTCGCCGCCCTGCTACGCCTTCGACGGTGACAACGGGGGCGACACGTCCAACGGCGTCACTCCCGACACCGTCCGGATCGCCTACCGCATCACGAGCGACCAGAACCTGCTCAAGCTCCTGGCCGACCTGGGCGGCGTCCCCCTCGACGAGTCGAACGAGGAGATGGCCCGCACCATGGAGGGGCTGGTCGACTACTTCAACCAGAACTTCCAGTTCTACGGGCGGAAGCTCGAGCTGGTCCGCTACGACGGCCGGGGCCTGCTGCTCCAGGAGTTCCTGGGCGCGGGGCAGGACGCCGCGGGCAACGACGCCCTGCGGGTGGCCGACGAGCTGCACGCCTTCGCCGACGTCACCGGACTGTCGCAGCCCTACGCCGAGGCGCTGGCTCGCCAGCAGGTCGTCTCGATCGGCGCGCCGTACATGTCCCGGCAGTGGTTCGACGAGCGCCGGCCCTACGTCTGGAGCAACTTCCCGGACTGCACCGTCACCAGCGAGCTGGCGGCCGAGTACACCAACAAGCGGCTGCTGGGCCGCGACGCCCTGTTCGCCGGGGGTGACCTGCAGGGCAAACCCCGCACGATGGCGATCATCGCCCCGAACAACCGCGAGTACCAACAGTGCGTCGACTCGTTCGAGCAGGGCCTGGCGGATGAGGGCAACCAGGTGTCGCTGCGGCTGGAGTACACGCTCGACGTGCCCACGCTCCGCACCCAGGCCTCCACGCTGCTGGCCCGGATCAAGCAGGAGAACGTGACCTCGGTGTCATGTGCCTGCGACCCGATCATGCAGATGTACCTGGCCCAGGAGGCCACCGCCCAGGGCTACACGCCCGAGTGGCTGGTGGCCGGCGTCGGGTTCATCGACCTGGACCTCGGGGGCCAGATCATCGCCCACAACGCCGGCGACCAGTGGAACCGCGCCTTCGGCGGCAGCCGCTGGGCGGTGGCCCAGTCGCCGGAGACCAGCGACGCCTACGCCGCCTACCGCTCGGTGCGCTCGGATGAGCCGTCCGAGCTGGTCGACCTGCTCTACTCCCAGTTGCTGGTGATCGCGCTCGGCATCCAGATGGCCGGTCCCAACCTCACGCCCGAGACCTTCGAGACCGGGCTCTTCTCCTACCCGCCCACGATGGGCCAGGCGGGCATGTGGGACTGGAGCCCTCACCACTACACGCCGGTGATCGACTCCCGCGAGATCTGGTGGGACCCCGACCGCATCTCGCCGTTCAACGGCAAGCCCGGGACGTGGGTCGACAACGGCACCCGAACCCCGGACGGCGAGATACCCGAGGGCGATCCGGAGGTGTTCCCGTGAAGCGCAGCTACGCCCTGGTCCTCGGGATCATCGTCCTCCTCGCGGTCGGCACCCAGCTCGCGCCGGACGACATCCCCGCGGGCATCGTGCTCAAGGGGGTCGTGTTCGGCTCGGCCACCGGGCTGCTGGCCGTGGGCCTCGTCCTCACCTACCGCACGACCCGGGTCATCAACTTCGCCTACGGCGCCATGGGCGCCCTGGGCGGGGCGCTGGCCACCACCCTCGCCGACGGCCAGCACTGGAACTGGGCGCAGGCGGCGGCCGCGGGCGTGGCCGCGGGCGTGCTCGTGGGCGCGCTGGTCGAGCGGCTCATCATCCGCCGCTTCACGCACTCACCTCGGCTGGTCCTGACCGTCGCCACCATCGGCCTCGCCCAGCTGCTGGCGGGCATCGCCATCTACCTGCCGGGCTGGCTGGGGTCGAGCGACGTGCTCCCGAAGATCACGACCCCGCTGAGCGACCACCGCTTCACGGTCGAGCCCCAGACCTTCACCGGCGACGACCTGCTGCTGGTGGCGGTGGTGCCGCTGGTGCTCATCGCACTGACCTGGTTCCTGCACCGCTCCGACGCGGGCATGGCGGTGCGGGGCATGGCCGAGAACCTCGACCGCGCCCGCCTGGTCGGCATCCCGGTCAACCAGCTCTCGCTGCTGCTCTGGTCGGTGGTCGGCGGGCTGGCGGCCCTGACGGTCGTGCTGCGCGCACCCACCAGCGAGGGCGTGCCGCTCACCCCAGGGGCCGGATCGACCGTGCTGCTCCCGGCGCTGGCAGCGGCGGTCATCGTGGGGATGCGCTCGATGACCGGCGCCTTCGTGGCCGGGGTCGGCATCAGCGTGCTCGACCAGCTGGTGCAGTGGCGCTACCTCGAGAGCGCGCCGCCCACGTCGCTGGTGCTGCTGATCGTGATCGTGGTCGCCCTGCTGCTCCAGCGCCGCTCGGAGCACCGGGCCGACGCGGCCGAGTCGGCCTGGACCGTCGTGGGAGTCGGCCACCAGCTGCCCCGCGCCTTCGCCGCCCTGAGCGAGGTGCGGGCGGCCAAGGTGGTGCTGGGCACGTTGGTGGCGGTGGCCGTGCTGGCCCTGCCGGTGTTCGGCTCGACGTCGCAGGTCAACTTCGGCACCCTCACGCTGGCATACGCGCTGGTGGCCCTGTCGCTCGTGGTGCTCACCGGCTGGGGCGGCGTGGTGTCGCTCGGCCAGGTCGCGCTCATGGGCGTGGGCGGCGTGGTGACGGCCAACCTCATCGCCGATCACAACAGCGACCTGTTCGTGTGCCTCGGGCTGTCCGCGGTGGCCGGCGGAGCGGTGGCGCTCCTCCTCGGCCTGCCCGCGCTGCGGGTGTCCGGCCAGTTCCTGGCGGTCACCACGCTGGCCTTCGCCGTGGCCATGGAGCTCTACATCCTCAATCCCGCCAACTTCGAGTCGTTGACGCCGGCTCACTTCTTCCGGCCCAAGCTGTGGGGCGCCCTGGAGCTGGACGACGAGCGCTGGCTGTACGGGCTGGCCCTGGGCGTGCTGGTCGCGGGGGTCTACGTGGTGCGCAACCTGCGGGCGGCCCGTGCCGGGCGCAGCATCTCGGCCACCCGCGACAACGAGCGCGGCGCCTCGGCCGCGGGCATCAACGTGATCGAGACCCGCCTGGCCGCGTTCGTGTTCGCGGGCGTGCTGGCCGGCCTGGCCGGAACCCTGCACGCGGTGGCGCTCGGCGGGATCGGCCAGTCGACCTACCCGGCCACCACCAGCCTGCTGGTGCTGTCCATGGCCGTGATCGGCGGCGTGTCGTCCATCGCCGGCACCCTGGCGGGCGTGGCGCTGGTCCAGTGGGCCGGCTACCTGTTCCCCAAGGCCCAGCTGGCGCTGACCGGCGTCGGGCTGCTCGCCATCCTGCTGGTCATCCCCGGCGGCCTGGCCCAGGCGTTCGAGCGGCTGCGGGACCGGTGGGTCCGCCGGGTGGGGTTCCGCCACGGCCTCGAGGTGGTCGAGACCGTCGAGACGGTCGAGCAGGCGGCCGAGCCGGGCCTGCCCACGGCCATCCACCGAGACGCGGCCGGCGCCGGCCTCATGGTGGGCAGCGTGCGGCGGGAGCGCCTCGGCGCCCAGCTGCTCGACTGCGAGGGCATGGAGGCGGCCTACGGGTCGCTGCAGGTGCTGTTCGGCGTGGACATGTCGGTCGAGCGCAACGAGCTGCTGGCGCTGCTCGGCACCAACGGAGCGGGCAAGTCCACCGTGCTCAAGTCGCTGGCGGGCCTGCTGCCGCCCAGCGAGGGCCGCGTCATCTTCGACGGGCGCGACATCACCGGCATGGCCGCCGAGGACATCGCCCGGCTCGGGCTGTCGCTGGTGCCCGGGGGGCACGGCGTGTTCCCCACCCTCACGGTGGCCGAGAACCTGCGGTTGGCGTGCTGGATGCTGCGCCACGACCCACGCGCCGCGCAGGAGGCCCGCCGCGACGTCATGGCCATGTTCCCGGTGCTGGGCCAGCGCCAGGCCCAGCTGGCGGGCGACCTGTCCGGTGGTGAGCAGCAGCAGCTCTCCCTGGCCATGGCCTTCGTGACCCGGCCCAAGCTGCTCTGCATCGACGAGCTCTCGATCGGCCTGGCGCCCACCGTGGTCGACCGGCTGATCGAGAAGGTGCGGGACATCCACGCCCGGGGCACCACCGTGGTGGTGGTCGAGCAGTCGGTGAACGTGGCGCTGCTGCTGTGCCACCGGGCACTGTTCCTGGAGAAGGGCCAGGTGCGGTTCCGCGGCCCGACCGCGGGGCTGCTGGACCGGCCCGACATCCTGCGGGCCGTGTTCATCGGCGGCGACCGGGGGCCGCGCGACCTCCCGGCCACCGCGCAGTCGGGCCCGCCGCCGTGGGAGCGCCCCAGCCGGGGCGTCACGCTGGAGGCCCGGGGGATCTCCAAGCGCTTCGGTGGCATCCGCGCCCTCGACGACGTGTACCTGACTGTCCACCCGGCCACCTTCGTGGGCCTCATCGGCCACAACGGGGCGGGCAAGACCACCCTGTTCGACGTGCTCACCGGGTTCCTGCGGGCGGACGGCGGCCAGATCCTGCTCAACGGGGTCGACATCACCCACTGGCCCCCGCACCGGCGCGCCATCGCCGAGGTGGGCCGCACGTTCCAGGAGGCCCTGACGTTCCCGTCGCTCACCGTGGAGAACGCCATCGCCGTGTCGCTGGAGCAGCACCTGGCCAACCGCGACCCGCTGGCGGCCGCGCTGCGGCTGCCGGCCTCGGTGGCGTCGGAGGCGTCGGCGGCCGAGCGGGTCGAGCAGCTGATCGAGCTGCTGGGCCTGGGCCCCTACGCCGACCGTCCCACCGGCGAGCTGTCCACGGGCACGAGCCGCATCGTGGAGCTGGCCTGCATCCTGGCCCAGGACCCCGCCGTCGTGCTGTTCGACGAGCCGTCCGCGGGCGTCGCCCAGCGGGAGACCGAGGCGCTGGGACCGCTGCTGCGGCAGGTACAGGCCGAGACGGGTTGCTCGATGGTCATAATCGAGCACGACATGTCCCTGCTGGCCTCCCTGTGCGACGGGTTCGTGGCGCTGGAGCAGGGGGCGGTCATCGCCGGCGGCACGCCGTCACAGGTCCTGTCCGACCCGCGGGTCATCACGTCCTACCTGGGCACCAACGAGGACGTGGTGAACCGCTCCGGGCTGCGGCGAGGCTCGTCCTACAGCGCCGGATCCCCGCCTCGCTGGTAGTCAGTCGGCGTCCCGGGGCTCGGCTTCGGGGTCCTCGCCGGTGGGGGCCTCGGCGCCGCGGTCCTGATCGGCGTCCAGCTCCTCGAGCTCGTCGTCCAGGTGCGCCAGCGACGACACCTCGGTCTCGCCCTTGCGGGCTTCCAGGGCGATCGACACCAGCACCAGCGTGATGCTCAGGGCGAGCAGCGGGATCCGGTGGTCGCCGATCCAGCTCACCAGGTCGTCGATGGGGCGCTCGAAGGCGTCGCCGAAGGTGCGGACCAGCCACAGGCGGAAGATGGTGCCGGCGATGTTGACGGCGAAGAACGCCTTCAACGGCATGCCGGCCGCCCCGGCGAACAGGCACACGTAGTTGTTGGGGGCGATGAAGATGATCGGGTACGCGGCCTTGCTGAACCACTGCTCGACCTGGCGCAGGAACTGGCCCCACGTGCGGGTGCGGCGTTCCATCCACTGCACCGCGGCGTCGCCGTACCACATGCCCAGCAGGAAGAAGAGCGGGTCGCTGACCAGCAGCCGGATCAGCCCGACGGTGTAGAAGGTGACCGCGTCGACCTCGTTGGTCACCAGCACCAGGTTGCGCGTGCGCGAGTTCAGCGCCATGAGCAGGACCGGGTGGGTGTCGAACAGCGTGGGCGCCAGGGCGTCGCCCACGTAGCTCATGATCACCAGGCAGATCAGGGGGATGCTGACCAGCGTGATGGCTCGGCGGGAGGGCCGGCGGCGCGCCGGCGAGCGGGATGGCCTCAGATCCTCCGCCATGACTGACAGAGCCTAGGCTGACCGGGCACAAGCCGCGACACAGGGGGATCGTCGATGGACGGGCTCATGCAGGACTTTCCGCTCACGCTGCCGCACCTGCACACGCGGGCCGAGCGGCTGTTCGCGGACAAGCAGGTCGTCACGGTGACCGCCGGCGGCAAGGTCAGCGAGACCTACGGGGAGTGGGCCGACCGCACGCGCCGGCTGGGCGGCGTGCTCGACACGCTGGGCATCAGCGGCGACGGCCGGGTCGCCACCTTCGGCTGGAACACCGCCCGGCACCTGGAGCTGTACTTCGCGGCCCCGTGCACGGGCCGGGTGCTCCACGCGCTCAACATCCGGCTGTTCCCCGAGCAGCTCGTCTACGTGGCCAACCACGCCGAGGACGAGGTCGTGTTCGTGGACAAGTCCCTGGCCGGGCTGGTGTGGCCGCTGTTCGAGCAGTTCAAGACCGTGCGCCACATCGTGGTCATGGACGACGGCCGCGGCGAGGTGCCCGAGGCGCCCGCGGGCAAGGAGGTCCACGACTACGAGGCACTGCTGGCCGAGGCCCGGCCGGTGGCGTTCGAGGTCGACGACGAGAACCGGGCCGCGTCCATGTGCTACACGTCCGGCACCACCGGCAACCCCAAGGGCGTCGTCTACTCGCACCGCTCGACCTTCCTGCACACCTACGGGGTGCTGACCTCCGGCGGGCTCGGGCCCACCGAGGTGGACCGGGTGCTGCCGGTCGTGCCCATGTTCCACGCCAACGCCTGGGGCCTGGCCCACGCCGCGGTGGCCTGCGGCGCCGACCTGATCATGCCGGGCCCGGACCTGTCGCCCGTGGGCCTGGCGTCGCTCATCGAGTCGGAACGGGTGACCCTGGCCGCGGGCGTGCCCACCATCTGGATGGGCGTGCTGCCCGAGCTCAAGGGACGCGACACCTCGGCGCTGCGGGCCATCCCCTGCGGCGGCTCGGCGGTCCCCAAGTCGCTGTCGGAGGCGTACCGCACCCAGGTGGGCCTGCCCATCACCCAGGCGTGGGGCATGACCGAGACCTCGCCCGTGGCGTCCGCCGGCCACATCAAGTCCACCCTGGCCGCGGTGCTCGACGACGAGGGCATGGCGGAACTGCGCACCACGGTGGGCCAGCCCCTGTTCGGCCTCGAGGCCCGGGTGGTGGAGCCGGGCTCGGTCGCGGAGCTGTCGTGGGACGGCGAGTCGTCCGGCGAGCTCCAGGTGCGGGGCCCGTGGGTGGTGGCCAGCTACTACGACGACGCCCGCTCGCCCGAGTCGTTCACCGACGACGGCTGGCTGAAGACCGGCGACGTGGCCACCATCGACCCCCACGGCTACATCCAACTGCGCGACCGCACCAAGGACGTGATCAAGTCGGGCGGCGAGTGGATCAGCTCGGTCGAGCTGGAGAACGAGATCATGGCCCACCCCGCCGTGGCCGAGGCCGCGGTGATCGGCCTCCCTCACCCCAAGTGGAGCGAGCGCCCGCTGGCATGCGTCGTGGTGCGCGAGGGCGAGACCTGCACCAAGGAGGACGTTCTCGACTTCCTGCAAGGCCGGGTCGCCAAGTGGTGGGTCCCCGACGACGTCGTGTTCGTCGCCGAGATCCCCAAGACGTCGGTGGGCAAGTTCTCCAAGAAGGACCTGCGCACCCAGTTCCAGGACTTCCAGTTCAGCACCGCGTAAACCGGATCAACGCATGACGCGTCAGCACGGTCATGCAAGCACAACCGAGCCGCAAGCGCGGCAACATCATCTCGTTGGACAGGCGCGGCCGCGTCGGGGCGGCGGTGGCGCTCGCCCTGGCGGTGACGGCCGTCGCCGTGGGCGCGTCGGCGATCGTCAGATCCGGCGGAGGCGGTAGCGGCGGAGCGCCGCCCCGTGAGCCCACGGCGGCATCGGGCCACGTCCGGGCCGATCCCGCGACGGTCCCGACGGTCCCGACCGATCCCGCGGCGGTCCCGGCGACCGTGCCTCCGGCCCCGGCCCCGGCCGCAGGCGCGGGCGACGCCGGCTCCAGGATCGAGTTCGCCGGCGCTACCTTCGAGCTGCCGGAGGGCTGGACCGTCGTCAACCGCGACGTCCGGCACTGGATCGAGCTCGACCCCGCGGCCGCCGACGGGATCGAGCATCCCTATGACTACCTGTGCGTCGGCCCGGCCGACGCGTCCGCGTGCGCCCTCCAGCTCTGGCACGGCGACCTGCCCGGGAGCGAGGGTTTCCGTGCGTGGGAAGACCACGGCGACTGGCCGTGGCACCAGAGCACCGACCCGCCGGCCTGCCCCGACGAGAGCGGGGCCCCCGGCTACACCGACTTCGGCGCACCGGTCGACGGCGATCTCGGCCCGGTCGACCGTGGTTTCGCTCCGGTCGGCGACCACACCGCGGTCTACGACCGGTGGGAGGTCAGCTGCGGGATCTCGGGCGTCAGATACTGGCCCCAGACGTGGCACCTGCCGGGCTCGCAGATCGTGATCGTCGACCTGTACGGCTGGCACCAAACCGACGGCGTCTTGCGGACGTTCCGGTTCGCGGCGGGCTGAGCTTCAGCCCGCCATGCCGTGAGTCATACGTCGATGTAGATGAAGCCGTAGGCCTCGTCCCGGTAGGGGATGCCGGTGGCGGCCAGGGCTGGGCCCCAGTCGCCGGTGACCTCCGGGTTGCTGTCCTCCATGCCGTGGTCGGCGACCAGGAAGAACGCGGTGCGGTCCCACACGCCGGCCCGCTCGACGGCGGCCAGGATCTGGCCGAGCCGGGCGTCGCTGTCGTGGATGCTGGCCCGGGCGATCTCGGCGTAGGGCCCGCTGTGGTGGAAGGCGGCGTCGGTCAGGGTGAAGTTGACGAAGCAGTACCGGGGCAGCTGGCCGCCGCCGTCCCACACGTCGAGGGCCTGCGCCATGCCGGTGTGGTCGATGCGGGACGAGATCTCGTAGGACTTCTCCGGGCGCACGAACCGCTCGGTGGCGAAGGGCAGCTCGTCGGCCTTGGGGGCCCGGGCCAGCCGGCCGCCGGAGCGGATCACGTCGAAGGTGGACTCGTCAGCCCCGGTGTCGCAGGGCTCGTTGATGGCCACCGTGCGGGACCCGGGGAAGGCCCGGTGGACGGCCTGGTGGAGCGTCTCGACCACGAGATCCAGGGTCTGCATCGACCACGGCCAGGTGGCCGGCGAGTTGGTCACGACCTGCTCGCCGGTGGCCCGGTCGTACCAGGCGTTGTGGAGGATGCCGTGGTGCCCGGGGTGGACGCCCGTCTGGATGGTGGTGTGGTTGGCCAGCGTGACCGACGGCAGGCTGGCCATGGCCCCATGGCCCAGTCCGGTGCCCGCCTCGAGCAAGCGGGCCAGGTGGGGGACCTCGCCGGCCGCCACCATGTCGTAGAGCACGTTGGCGTTGGTGCCGTCCCACAGGAGCCCGATCACGTGCTCGGGCGGCTCGGCGTCGGGGTCGAGCAGCTCGGACAGCACCCGCCCGTCCTGGCGGGCGAGCGACGTGCCGGCACCGAGCAGTGCCAGGACGGTCGGAGCGACGTCGACCAGCCGGCCCGCGAGCGGCAGCAGGGCTCCCTCCCGCCGCACGCCGGCACCCGACATGATGAAGGGCGCCCGCACCTGCACGATCCCCAGCGAGCCGTGCTCGCCGTGCTCGCCGCCCTGGTCCTCCCAGTTGTGGGCCGGCGTGTGCAGGCACACGATGTCCGGGGCGGCCGGGTGGTCGAAGACCTGGGCGATGTGCTCGTGGGCGTGGGGGTACGACTGCGAGGTCCGGGTCGGCCACGGGTTGGCCCGCTCCTCGGCGAGCGGCACGAACCGATCGGTGGCGGTGTCACCCAACGGGTTCCGCCCCTCGACCAGGGTCTCGACGAACCCCGCGCCGGCGCCGTCGCCGTCGCCCTCGGCCCGGCGGAACCGCACCCGGCCGTCCACCGTTCGCACGTCGTACCCATCGCCGCCGGCGGCGACGCTGGCCACCATGTCCACGATCGGCTCCAGCCCGGGGTCGAGCAGGGCGGCGGCGACCCGCTCGACCCGCTCCGCGTCAGGGGCGTGACTCATGGCCCCGGACGCTACTGCCGAAGGTTTTCCTACGCGGAAACGGCTGCTGAACAGCAGCCGGACCTAGGCGTGACATGAGCGGAGCGCGCCCCGTGCGTTCGCATTCAGGCCTCCTGGAGTTCACCGGGGCCTAACATCTGCAGTGCCAGGTGAACGGGCGGGAGGGCACCTATGCAGATCCGCTTGCTCGGGCCGGTGGAGCTCTGCTCCGAGCGCGGCCCTGTGCCGATCGGCTCCGCCAAGCAGCGAGCGCTCCTCGCGTTCCTGGCGCTGAATCCGCAGCGCCTGCTGACCTACGACGCCCTCATCGACGGGCTGTGGGACCACGACCAGCGCGACGCCACCGTCGAGGCACTGCGCTTCCACGTGTCGCGCCTGCGGGGGATCCTCCGCCAGGTGGATGACGCCGACAGGTTGAGGACCCGCCCCGGCGGCTACCAGTTGGTGCTCGATCAGGAGGCGGTGGACGCGCTCTGCTTCGAGCGGGTCATCGCCGAGGCCCGAGCCGCTCGGTCGGGAGGTGCGGCCCCGGATGTGGTGAGCCGGGCGTTTCGCGGCGGGCTGGATCTGTGGGTCGGAACGGCCCTCGCCGACCTCAACGGGGAGCCCTTCGTCGTGGGCGAGCGCCGGCGCCTCGAAGAGCTGCGCCTAGCGGCGACCGAGGATTACTTCGCGGCCGAGCTGGCCATCGGCCGGCACGCCGAGGCCGTGGCCGAGCTCGAGCGGATGGTCGATCGCCACCCCCTGCGGGAGCGCTTCTGGGAGCTGCTGATCACGGCCCTGTACCGAGCGGGCCGCCAGGCCGACGCTCTCGCCGCCTACCAGCGGCTACGACGGATCCTCGCCGACGAGCTCGGCATAGACCCGTCCCCGGCACTGCGGGAGCTCGAACACAGGGTCCTCGTCCAGGACACGGCGCTGGCGCGGCCGTCGTCGACGACCACGGGGGCGGTCGGGCACTCCAACGGGGACGAGCCGCCGACCGTCCCCACCGACGCCGTGCCACCTCCGACGGAAGCGACTGGCCGTCGCTCACGCGGGCTGGCTGCGAGCGCGCTCGTGCTGGGCGTCGTGGCCCTCGCGCTGTTCTGGCTCGGCGTGCCTTCGACCCTGATCGCCCTGGGCGCGGTCCTGTGCGGGGCGATCGCCGCCCGGCGCACGACCGCGGGGAGCGGGCGGACCCGCTGGGTGGCGATGGCCGCCGTCGTCACCGGCGTCGTCGCCTTCTCCGCGAGCTCGGCGCTGGCCGTGTACCAGCACCTGACCGCTGACGACGAGACGGCCGACCGCACCGACCAGCCAGATCAAGCGCCCGCGGCCTCCACCACCCCGGGTCGGGTGGTCTCGGTCGGCTCACTTCACATCGGTCACTGCTTCAACCGCGCGTCGGGGGGCAACGTCTTGCTCCTGCCGTGCGAGCAACCTCACTACGCGGAGGTGTACCACCTCTTCATGCTCGTACCCGGGCCCTATCCCGGGGACGCGGAGGTGGACGCGCTCGCCGTCGACCAGTGCTCGACGGCGTTCGAGAGCTACGTGGGAGTCCCGCCGGACCGGTCCGAATTGGCCTTCGATTACCTGAGCCCAGGGCGCAACCAGTGGGAGGCAGGGGACCGGGGCGGCGGATGCGCCCTAAGGGACCAGTCGGGCCACCTTCTCACCGGCTCGATGCTCGGCGAGAGGCGATGACCAGCCGTCCGACCCGACGGTGCGCTCAACGAACGCTCACGGTCCGCTCATCGGCCTCCCGGATCATCGGACCATGGTCACCGACGCTGTTCCCCTGCTGGATCCACCTCCCCCTCCACCCCCGCCTCCACGACCGGTCGTGCCGTCGGACGCTCCGCCGGCGGCCGCACCCCGGCCACGACTACGGGTCCGCACCGTGCTGTTGGCGGGCGGGGCGGCGTGCCTTGCGATCGCCGCGGCCCTGCTCGGCGTGCTGGCCTGGGACCTCGACGGCCAGGTCTCCGCTCTGGAGGACGAGAACGACACGCTGACGGAGGAGAACGCAGCGCTCGACGGCAGCGTCTCGGAGCTCACGGCCGAGCGGGACGCACTCCGCGGGAAGTTCCCGATCACCGAGGAGTCATGGGCCGATGCCGACCTGGAGGGCACCTACGAGTTCCTCTTCGTCCCGGTGGAGGGCCAGTGCACGTATGCCGACTGCGATCAGATCGGCTCGACGCGGTTTTCGCTGGTGATCAGCCGGACCCCTGACGGCTACGCGCTCGGGATCGAGGATCTGCCCGGACCGCCGGCCCCGATGAGCCGGGAAGGCGTCGTCTACTCCACTTCGGGAGTGCTCCCTGAGTACTTGTGGGGGACATGCGGCGACACGCCCGCCGAGACGAGCTTCGAGATGCACCTCACCGTGGCGGCCGTCGGCCTGGCCGGAACCGACCTGCGGGCGGTCGAGGCCAGCGGTACCTACCGGCAGTACTCCCCGGCCAACGGCGACTGCGCGGCGTCGGAGAGCACATCCACCTTCACCGCACGCCGGGTCGTCTGAAACCACGCCACGCGGCATACGACGCCAAGTGGTCGGCGAGCCAGCGAGACACGGTCGGGGTCCGGGGCGACTGGGAGGGTCACAGGGCGTCGAGGGCGGCGACCGAGGCCTCGATCGTGCGCTCGGGGCTGTCCGCTCCCAGCGGGACCAGACGATCGACGCCGAGCTCGGCGAACTGTCCGGCCAGCTCCGGGGTCATGCGGCCTCGCGGCGTGACGCTGATCTCGAGGCGGCCGAGGTGGTCGGGCCGCCCGACCCGGTCGGCGGCGGCCCGTAGGCCGTCGAGGCAGCGCGCCGTGTCGTCCGGGGTCAGCCAGTAGCCGTACCAGCCCTGCGCCCGGCTGACCGCCCGGCGGAAGGCCGCCGGGCTGTGGCCGCCGACGACGATCGGGACCGGCCGCTGGACCGGCCGCGGGTGGGCGTCGATGCCGGCGAAGTCGACGAAGCGGCCATGGTAGGCGGGCCGGTCGTCGTACCAGAGGGAGGCGATGGCGTCGAGGTACTCGTCGGTGACCGCGCCTCGGTTCGCGAAGTCCGCTCCGAGGGCCCGGAACTCCGGCTCCAGGTAGCCGGCGCCGACCCCCAGCATCACGCGGCCGCCGGAGAGGACGTCGAGGGTGGCGAACTGCTTGGCGATCACCGCCGGGTTGCGCTGCGGGAGGATCACGATGCCGGTGGCGAGCCGGATGGTGCTGGTGTGGGCCGCCGCCCACGTGAGCGCCACGAGCGAGTCGAGCGCCGGGTCCTGCGGGTTCATGGGGGAGGGCGGCCGCTGCGGGTCGGGCAGCACGATGTGCTCGCCGGCCCAGACGGAGTCGAAGCCGGCGGACTCGGCGAGGCGGGCGGCCCCCACCAGGGCGTCGGGCTGCGCGGTGGCGCCGATGTTGATGTGGACCAGCCCCAGTCGGAGCCTCTCCGGGACCGTCTCAGGTGCAAGGGTCATACCGGTCCATGATCCGTCACCATGGAGGCTGACGGAAGACGGGAGCCACCATGTCCGACCTCACTGCCCACCACAACGCCTCGTGGCCCGAGCTGCCCTTGTCGAAGTGGGCCGACACCCGCGACACCGTGCACCGCTGGACCCAGGTCGTCGGCAAGGTCCGCCTGGCCCTGGCGCCCCGCGTCAACCACTGGTGGCACATCACGCTGTACGTGAACGCGCGCGGCCTGACCACGTCGCTGATGCCCTACGGCACGACCGCGTTCGAGATGGTGTTCGACTTCCGCCGCCATGAGCTCGCGATCGAGCCGGTCGACCGGCCTGGCGCGACCATCGCGCTGGGCCCGCGGTCGGTGGCCGACTTCTACGAGGAGGTGATGGCCCGGCTGGCCGAGCTGGGGCTCGGCGTCGAGATCCTGGCCCGGCCGGTCGAGGTCGTCGACGCCACGCCGTTCGCCGACGACGACGAGCACGCCTCCTACGATCCGGACTACGCGCACCGGTTCTGGCTGTCACTGGTCCAGGCCCAGCGGGTGCTGGCCCGGTTCCGGGCGGGGTTCCAGGGCAAGGTGAGCCCGGTCCACTTCTTCTGGGGCGCCTTCGACCTGGCGGTGACCCGGTTCTCGGGCCGGGAGGCGCCCCGCCATCCCGGCGGCGCCCCGAACTGCGCCGACTGGGTGATGGTCGATGCCTACTCGCACGAGGTGTCGAGTGCCGGGTACTGGCCCGGCGGGACCGAGGAGGGCGTCTTCTACTCCTACGCCTACCCCGAGCCTGAGGGCTTCCCGGCCGCGCCGATACGCTCGGCGAGCGTCGCCGGGTACGACGAGGCCCTCGGCGAGTTCGTCCTGCCCTACCGCGAGGTCCGCCAGGCCGAGGACCCGG
The DNA here is from genome assembly GCA_035649455.1 of Acidimicrobiales bacterium. Lineage (GTDB taxonomy): Bacteria > Actinomycetota > Acidimicrobiia > Acidimicrobiales > VFJN01 > ZC4RG19. The sequence continues at coordinate 6,196 of DASRJN010000367.1, read as the reverse complement.
ACGGGCTGCTGCTCGGGTTCCTCGAGGACACGTACGCGGCAGCGGCCGATCTCGGGCGCTGGGACCGGGCCGCCCTCGAGTACCCGCACCACTGATCACAGCCGGCGGGCGGCCTCGGCCAGCAGCTCCGCTTGGCGGAACCAGTCGCCCGCCGTCAGAGTGACGACCACCCGCTCGGCCCCGATCGCGGCCAGGCCGGCCAGGCGGTCGGCGACCGCGCCCGGCCCGCCGGTGACCAGGATGTCCGGCACCGCCTCCGCGGGCATGCCGTACAGGCCGTCGGGGTCACTGAGCGCCCGGACCAGGTCGTCGGGCCCGGGCAGCGCGGCGTCGCCGTCGATGGCGACCGCGACGCTGCCGGTGATGGCCGGGGCGGGCCGGCCCGCAGCCTCGGCCAACGCGGCCAGCCGGCCGGCGGTCTCGGCCACGAGCGGCGGGGGGACCGGCATGGCGAACCAGCCGTCGCCGTACGCGATGGTCCGGGCGAGGGCGGCGTCGGCGGTCCCGCCCACCACGATCGGGGGCACGCTGGCGCCGGGGGCCAGGGTCACCTCGGTGCCGTCGATGGTCACCGGCTTGCCGGCTATCAGGTCGGCCAGGACCGCCAGCGCCGCGTCGGTGCGCCGGCCCCGCTCCCGCCGCGGGACGCCGGCCGCCGCCCACGAGCGGTCGTGGCGGTCGCCGCCCACCCCGACGCCCAGGATCACCCGGTCGCCGGACAGGTGCTGCAGCGACGCCACCTGCTTGGCCGACCACACCACGGGGCGCAGCGGCACGATCATGACCCCGTAGGCGAGGCGGATCCGCTCGGTGGCCCCGGCCACGGCCGCCAGCACCGTGCCGCTGTCGAGGATCGGCACGCCGGTGCCGGCCACCAGCTGGTCGACGGCCCACACGGACTCGAAGCCGAGGTCTTCCGCATGGCGGGCGGCCGCCACCACGTCGGCGAGGGGCGCACCGCGCTCGGTGAGGGTGGGCAGGAAGACACCGACGGCGGGAGCGGGCATGGCTGGTTCCTCCACGTGGGCTCAGTTACTTCTTGTGACTAACCGCATGATGCGTCACCATTGGAGGTGATGGAAGACGGCACCTCCAGGGAACCCGGTCACACCACGGTTACCACCCCACCCACCCGGGTCGAGGAGACGCAGGCGTGCGAGGTCCGCGACCTGCTCGACCGACTCGGCGACAAGTGGTCGCTGCTGGTGGTGGAGCTGCTGGGCGGCGGGATGCGTCGCTTCAGCGAGCTGCGCCGGCAGATCGACGGCATCAGCCAGCGGATGCTCACGCTGACCCTGCGCCAGCTCGAGCGGGACGGCCTCGTCACCCGCACCGTGCACCCCGTGGTGCCGCCCCGGGTGGACTACGAGCTCACCGGACTGGGTGCCAGCCTGCTCGACGCGGTCGCCCCGCTGGTCGACTGGGCTCGCCGCCACCGGGACGACATCGCCGGCGCCCGGGCCGGCTACGACCGCGCCCGGGTCCCGGCCGACTGACCGTCACCGGTGCTCGCGTGGGTGTCGGATCAGTTCTACCGGCGAGGTGACTGACGCGGCAGGCAGCCCGCGACCACTCGACGCCCCGTCTGCGCTTGACTGATGCGGTGCCCACGGTGGCGCGTGTGTTGACGCTGGTGGCCGGGCTGATGCTGGTGGGGCTGGTGGTGGCCCGAGGCATCGACGGGGGCCGGGAGGAGCCGATCGAGGAGACCCCCCTGTGGCTCCAGCGTCTGCCGGTCGGCGAGCGGCATCTCACCGCCGCGCTGTCGCTCCGCGAGGAGACGGACGCCACGGAGTTCTGGCTGTGCGCCGAGCCGTCCTCCCCGGCCGCGTGCGCGAGGGTGGCCGACGGATCGCCGGACGGGTTCGACGCCACGCTCCATGCGGTCGAGGGTGGGCACAGTGTGCTCCTGCTGGTGACCGGCGCGGACCGGCCCTTCGAGCTGGCCGGGGCCACGGTGGTCCCCCCGGAGGTCGCGCCGCTGCACGCCGCCGTGGTGCCCGTCGAGGGCAATCCGGAGTGTGTGGCCTTCACCGTGACCGATCCGCGGACGGGCGGGCTCAGTGACGTGACCATCCACCGCACCCGGGTGCATCGAGGCGGGTCCGGCGCCGAATCGTTGGAGATCAGCGAGTCGACCAGCGCGGCCTGCCTGCCTCTGGTAGGTGCGGAGGGCGTCTGATCCTCTATTGACTTTTGGTGCCGGATCTGCGGCACTATTGACTTGCGGCCGTCTGCGGATGGCCTGCGAGGTTCGGGAGGGGATCCATGCACCGTGCCACCGCACGTTCGCGGCACGCGCCTGGGCGCGCCATCGCCGCCCTGGCGGTCGTCGCCGCCCTCGTCCTGACGGCCTGCGATCCGCCGTTCCCCAGCGACGACGGCTTCTACCGGCCGCCCACGCCCCTGCCTTCGGGCCGGCCGGGGGACGTGATCTCGTCCCGGGCGAGCCGGTTCACGCTCGATCCCGTCACCAAGGCGCCGGTGGCGGACGTCACCGCCCGGCAGGTGCTGTACCGGTCGACCGACGCGCGGGGCCAGCCCATGGCGGTCAGCGGCACGGTCCTGGTCCCGACCACCCCGTGGAACGGCCCGAGGAGCCGCCCGCTGGTGTCGTACGCCGTCGGCACCCGGGGTGTCGGCGACGACTGCGCGCCCTCCTACACGCTGTCACAGGGCGCCGACTACGAGGGCCTGTTCGTCAAGGCGCTGCTCGATCAGGGCTGGGCGGTGGCCGTCAGCGACTACCAGGGCCTCGGCACCCCCGGCGTGCACACCTACATGGTCGGCCCGGCCCAGGGCCATGCCGTGCTCGACATGGCGCGCGCCGCTCTGCGCCTGCCCGGCACCGGGCTGTCGGCCTCGACGCCGGTGGGGCTCATGGGCTACTCGCAGGGCGGCGGGGGAGCGGGCTGGGCGGCCGAGCTCGCCGGCAGCTACGCGCCGGAGCTGCCGGTCAAGGGCTCAGCCATCGGCGGCGTGCCCGGTGACCTGCAGGCGACCGCCGAGTTCCTCGACGGCTCGGGCTTCGTCGCCTTCGCCCTGCTGGCGGCGCTGGGCCTCGACGCGGCCTATCCCGAGCTCGATCTGGAGACCTACCTCAACCCGCGCGGTCAGGAGCTCGTCGCCACCAGCCAGGACCTGTGCCTGGTCTCGGTGGACGGGTTCGGCACGCTGATCGACGTGGCGTTCACCCAGATCGACGACTACGTGACCAGCAACCCGCTCGACACGCCCGCGTGGCGGGCACGGCTGGACGAGACGCGGCTGGGGCGGGTGCCGCCGTCGGCGCCGGTGTTCCAGTACCACGCGCTGGTCGACGAGATCGTCCCGCTCGGGCAGGCCGCCGCGCTCCGCCGGACCTGGTGCAACCGGGGAGCCACGGTGGCCTGGACGGTCCTGCCGGGCGAGCACGCGCTGGGCCTGGTGGAGGGCCAGGTCCCCGCAGTCGGTTGGATGGCCGCGCGGTTCGCCGGCATCCCGGCCGTCGGCAACTGCCTGGCCCCCTAGCTCACGACTCGTCGAGCCGCTCGCGCACATGGGACAGGCGCTCGCCGAAGTGCCACCGGTGTCCCTCCAGGTCGAGGGCCTCGTAGCGCCGGTCGCCCCAGAACATGTCCTCCAGCGGCATGACGATGCGGGCGCCCTCGGCCGCGGCCCGGGCGTAGTGGGCGTCGACGTTGTCGACGTAGACGTTGACCATGCAGGTGATGGCGCCGGCGTCGGCGGGGCTGGAGATGTCGTGGTGCTCGCGCCCGGCACGGCCGATCATCACCACGCCGTCGCCCACCTCCAGCCAGGCCAGCATGCCTGTGGAGTGCTCCATCCGGGACTCCCGCCACTCGCGGAAGCCGAACACCCGGGTGAGGTACTCCAGTGCCGCCACCTCGTCCCGGTAGGCGAGGCGGGGATAGATCGACGGCGTGCGCCGCTCGGTTCCCGGCCCCGTGCCGGTCTGGTCGATCGTGGACATGAACCGCTCCCTCTCGTCGGAGAGGACCGCGGGGTCGATGGGATCGTCCGGCTGCAGGCGGTCGGGCCGGGCCCGGCGCAGCGGATCGAGATCGTCGCTCACTGCCCGATCCTCCCGCGGTCCTCGCTGTGCGTCGACGGTTGTTCCCCGCCCGCCTCCTCCGGTTCGCGCACCTGCCGCAGGCGGCGCCGGGCCCGGTTGAGCCGCGAGCGGACCGTGCCCACCGGGATCCCCAACGCGGCGGCGATGTCCTCGTAGCCCAGGTCCTCCCAGGCGTACAGCAGGAGGGCGTCCCGCTCGCCCGGTGGCAGCGCGGCGATGGTGGCCGCCACCCTCGGCCAGAGCTCATGCGCGGCGACCTGGTCGATGACCTGGTCGTCCGGCGCGTCCGCCGAGGGGCGGGGCAGCCGGGCCAACGCCGCGAAGCGCCGGGCCTCGGCGCGGCCGTGCTTGGCCAGCACGTTGGTGGCGATGCCGTAGAGCCAGGGGCGGGCGTTGGCCCGGCTGCAGTCGAAGCTCGACCGCCGCTCGAAGGCGATGCGGAACGACTCGCCCACCAGCCCGTCCGCCGCATCGGGGCCCACGCGACGCACCAGGAACCGCAGGAGGGTCGCGGCGTGGCGGTCGAAGATGGTCGCGAACGCGGCGGGGTCGGCGAAGGACGCGGCGATCACGGCCGCGTCGGAGGGCTCGGCGTCGCTGCGCTCCACGTCAGGTTGTTCCCCGTTCGTGCCGTCAGGTTCGCGCCCCGTGGGTGCGCGATGATGGCGGGGACGCCGACCACGGAGGTGCCACATGGACGGGAAGCGGGCTCGACTGATCGATCCGAAGCTCGACCATCCGAAGATCCCGGCGGCACCCCCGGCTGGTCCACCCCGATCGCACGTGCTGAGCGAGGGTTGGGCCGCGGTCCTCGGCTTGGGCTGGCCGCTCGTGTTCCTGGTCATGCTGATGCTCGAGCCGGTGCCCGAGAACCCGGACGTGGCGGCATCGACCATCGCCGTGGTCGTATCGCTCGCGTTCTACGCCGGCTTGATCGCCACGTCGGTCTTCGCCGGAGCCCGCCACCGGGCCGCGGCGCCTGCGGCCGTGCTCACCGGGCTGGTCACCGTGGGCATGGTCGCGTCCTGCCCGCTGTCCGGCCACCACAGCTTCGGCGCCTGGTGGTTCGTGGAGCTGGCGGTGGTGGGCGCCATGCTGGCCGTCAGCGTGGCCGGCCTGCGCCAGCTGTCACGCCGGTAGCCCAACCTTCCGGGCTCTGGCAGTAGGGCAGGGCCCCAGCCGGCCGCATTGGCCCTTGCACCTCACGCGACGTGAGGTCTTACGGTCAGCCGCATGGCGACCCGAGGCGATCCCGACACCGGGCTCCGGGTGGGCGAGCTGGCCCAGGCGACCGGCCTGACCGTCCGCACGTTGCACTACTACGAGGAGATCGGCCTCCTGGTCGCGTCGGAGCGCAGCGCCGCGGGGCATCGTCGCTACGGCGAGGCCGACGTGGCCCGGCTGTACCGGATCTGCCTGCTGCGCCGACTGGGCCTGTCGCTCGACGACATCGCCCGCGCCCTGGACGACCCCAAGTGGAGCCTGCGGGCCGCCATGACCGCGCACCTGGCCGAGCTCGACCGGCGCATCGAGGCCGGCGCACGGCTGCGGGGCCGGCTCGCCCGCCTGGTGGCGCCCGACGGGGCGGCCGGGGAGCACCTGACCGACGACCTGCTGGAAGTACTGGAGGACATGACCATGCTCGACGCGACCGTCCAGACACGCATCTCGATCCTCGTCTACGCCGACCTGGAGGCGGCCTACGAGTTCCTCGTGCGAGTCTTCGGCCTGGGGCCGGGCCAGCTGACCCGCAGCGACGACGGCAGCGTCGTCCACGGCGAGCTGCAGGCGGGCGATGGGGTGGTCTGGCTGCATCCTGAGTCCGAGGCCTTCGGGCTGTCGTCGCCCCGCAAGGTGGGGGCGCTGACCGCGACCATGGCGGTCATGGTCGACGACGTCGACGCGCATTACCGCCACGCACAGTCCGAGGGCGCCCAGATCGACTACGAGCCCGTCGACCAGCCCTACGGCTATCGCGAATACAGCGCCCGCGACCGTGAGGGCCAGCTCTGGTCGTTCATGAAGCCGCTGGATTGACCCGGCCGGCGGGAGCGCTCGTAGCCTTGGCCTGTGGCGAACGCCCGCTTCCTGCTTCGGCCCCGATGGCTGCTGTCACACCTG
>DASRJN010000366.1:0-3448 GCA_035649455.1 Acidimicrobiales bacterium | reverse complement strand
GGAGGTCCAGGCGATGCGCACCGCGCCGATCGGGCCCTCGAAGGGGATGCCCGACACCATCAGCGCGGCCGAGGCGGCGTTGATGGCCAGCACGTCGTAGGGGTTCTCGCCATCCACGCCGACCACGGTCACCACGACCTGGGTCTCGTTGCGGTAGCCGTCGGCGAAGCTGGGCCGCAGCGGCCGGTCGATGAGGCGGCAGGTGAGGATGGCCAGGTCTGTGGGCCGGCCCTCCCGGCGGAAGAAGCTGCCGGGGATGCGGCCGGCGGCGTACATGCGCTCTTCCACGTCCACGGTCAGCGGGAAGAAGTCGATGCCCTCGCGGATGGAGTGGGCGGCGTTGGCCGTGACCAGCACCTCGGTGCGGCCCAGACGGGCCACCACGGAGCCCTGGCTCTGGAAGGCCAGCTTGCCCGTCTCGAAGCTGAGGGTGGTGTCGCTGCCGGAAACCGGCGTCGACACGACGATGGGATCAGCCATCGTTGCTCTCCTTTCCGGCGGATCCTCCGCCGGATCGGGCAGCGGGGCCAGTTCCCAGTCGGCAACCCCGGGACCGGACCGGGGAAGGCGACTGGCAGCTGACCGTCACGCTGCCATTGGTTTCTGTTGTATGCGAAAGAGCGGCCCCGGGGGGCCGCTCTGGATGAGGTGCCCGCCTAGCGGCGGAGACCGTTGGCGGCGATGATCGCCCGGTAGCGTTCGACGTCGTTGGAGCGGACATAGTCCAGCAATCGCCGCCGGCGCCCCACCAGCATCAGCAGGCCACGCCGGCTGTGATGGTCCTTCTTGTGCTTCGACAGGTGGTCGTTGAGGTGGTTGATGCGTGCGGTGAGCAGCGCCACCTGCACCTCGGGCGAGCCCGTGTCGGAGTCGTGGAGCTTGTTGTCGGTGATGATTGCGGACTTCGCCGCGTCGAACTTGTCGGACACGCGTGTTCCTTGTCTGTGGGTGACTGCTTACCCTGCTCCGTGACCCGCTCGGCGTGGGAGTGCCGAGGGCGGCTGGTGGCGCTGTGCGCCCCTGTCTGCCCTACGCCTGGTACAGAGCGTCGTTCAAGGCTACCAGCGGCGCCCGCAAACGGCGAACCCCCGCGCGACTACGCCGGCTGGGACACGGTCCAGCGGTAGCGGGACTGGTGGTGGTGGGCCCGGCCGGTGCGGAGCTCGAGCGGCGGGGTGAGCCGCCGGACCCAGGCGTTCGGCGCGAGGAAGGCCGACTCGACCTGCTCGGGGGTGGCGTCCTCGCTCAGGCCCACCGCGCCGAGCGCCGTCGCCCGCACCCGGGCCACGGGCCCGTCCAGCAGCTCGGCCATGATGGCGGGCAGCGTCTCGGGGTCCTTGAGCACCCACGAGTGGGTGCCGCCCTTGACCGTGACCAGCGTGCCTGCGGACCGCCTCGCCGCGTCGACGGCCGTGCTGTAGGGCACAGGCATGTCCCGGTCGCCATGGATGACCACGACCGGGATGCCGGCCTCGCCGAGGGCCTGCAGCAGCTCGGTGCTGGGGCCGGAACGGATCATGGAGATGGCGGGGCCGAGCATGCGCCAGGGCCGGCGGGCGTGGCCCAGCAGCGTGGGCACCACGAGGCGGCCCAGCTTGAAGGCCTGCCCGGGGTTGCCCAGCAGCGGGAGGGTCGACAGCGTGTCCGCCACCAGCAGCACCGCCACCCCGACGATCAGGGGCGGCGCGAACCGGGACATGCGGATGAGCCGGTCCCAGCACTCGCCCACCACCGCGTCGATGAGCACGACGGCGATGGCCCGGTCGGGCTGTTCGGCCGCCAGCTGGGCGACCAGGCGGCCGCCCATCGAGTGGCCGGCGAGCACTGCCCGGCGGATGCCCAGCTCGTCGAGCACCCGGGCCAGCAGACCGGTGTAGGAGGTGATGTCGTCGCCCCCGGTGGGCAGGCCCTGGGTGGCACCGTGGCCGGCGACGTCGATGGCGACCACCTTGAACCCCATGCGCACCAGCCGGGCGAGGGTCTGGGCGTAGAGGATGCCCTCGGCGGTGAAGCCGTGCACCAGCACCAGCGGCAGGCCCCGGCCGCACACCGCGACGCCCACGCGGTGGTTGTCGGCGAGCACGATCTCGTGCCGGGCCAGCCGGGGCACGGCGACCAGCTGGGGCGTCTCGGGCGCGTCGCCGGCCGGTCCCTCGATGGGGTCGGCGGGCGCCCCGATGACGGAGTCGTCGACCACCAGGCTGCCGGGCGGGCCCGGCGTCGCGCGGCTCCCGTGGCGCTCGCTCGGGACGAGCGCGATGACCTCGGCTACATCCCCGGGCTCATCCCCCGGCTCGTCTCCTGGGTCGCCGTCGTCGCGCTTCATGGTTCGCCCTCCGCCGCATCAGATGATACGCCGCGTCACCTGAGCGTCTTTGTATCGGATTGTCGTCAGTTAGATGACAACACCCGGCGGGCTTCGTCGCAGTCACGCCCGATCTGTTCGATGAGTGCTTCCACGCTTTCGAAGCGTTCCTCTCCCCGCAGCCAGGCCACGAACCGGACCTTGGCGTGCTCGTCGTAGAGGTCCTCGTCGAAGTCGAGCAGGTGTGCTTCCAGGAGGCTGGCATGCGCCTGCACGTAGAACGTAGGCCTTCGGCCGAGCGAGATGGCCGCGGCGTGGACCGATCCGTCGGACCGCTCGAACCACCCGGCGTAGATCCCGTCGGCCGGCAGCAGGATGTCGCCCGGCACCGACACGTTGGCGGTGGGGAACCCGAGCTCTCGCCCGCGCTTGTCCCCCCGGGCCACCACGCCCCGCACCTCGTGCGGCCGGCCCAGCAGCGCGTTGGCCTCGTCCAGCCGCCCCTCCACCAGCGCCGAGCGGATGCGGGTGGACGACACCCGCTCCCCCTCTCCCGCCGGCCGGCCCTCGCGGTCGACGAGCTCCAGCGGGTCGACCTCGAACCCCAGCTCGCCCCCCATCCGCCGCAACAGGTTCACGTTGCCGGCCCGCTCCCGGCCGAAGTGGAAGTCCTCCCCCACCACGACCAGCCTGGCCGCCAGGCAGTCGACCAGGACCTCCCGCACGAAGTCCTCCGCCGACTCCTGCCTCCGGGTCTCGTCGAAGGTCACGACGAGGCAGTAGTCGATGCCGGTCGCCGCCAGCAGCTCCAGCTTCTGGTCCAGGTCGGTCAACAGCCGCGGCGCCGACTCCGGCCTCACCACGCTGGCCGGATGCCGGTCGAACGTCACCACCGCGGTGGCGAGCCCCCGCTCGTCCGCCCGGCGCCTCACCTCACCGATGACGGCCTGGTGCCCCATGTGCACCCCGTCATACGCCCCGATGGTGACGGCCGTCCCCTCGCCAGGACGCGGGCAGGCCGACAGGTCGCGCAGCACCTCCATCGGCCGGGCAGCGTACCGGCCTCCCGGTCCCCGGCCAGCCCCAGTTACCTCGCGGTCAGCCGCCACCCACCAGCGGCCGGGGATCGAAGTACACCCGCAG
>DASRJN010000365.1:0-3445 GCA_035649455.1 Acidimicrobiales bacterium | reverse complement strand
CCGAGTCGGCCCCGGCCCGGCGCAACGCGGCGCCGAGGGAGATGGCGATCGCGTTGGAGATGCCCGACGCCGTCCGCCCCGGCGTCCGGCTCGGCCGGTGCATGACCGACTGGATGAGGAACCGGTAGAGCTCCGGCTCGTCCTCGATGAACGTGCAGAACGCGCTGATGGTCGAGCGCACCACCTCGCGGGGCGAGCGGTGGGTCGACAGCTCCTTGAGGATGGCGCTGTTCATGCGGGCGGCCACCCGCTCCGACAGTGCCGTGACCAGGCCGGCCTTGTCGCCGAAGTGCGAGTAGAGGATCGGCTTGGTGATGCCGGCCTCGGCCGCCAGCTCATCCATCGAGGCGTGCGGACCGATGCGGCGGATGGCCCGCTCGGCCGCGTCGAGCAGTTCGGCGCGGCGCTCGTCCGGATCGCGCCTCGGCCCGCGCGGGCGCCCGGGCCGGTGCGCCGTGGTGGGCGGCGGATCGGGGCTGGTCATTGCCCTGGAACGCTACTCCGCGCCGCTCTCGGTCACGCTCAGGGCCGCGGCCACGAGCTCGGTCAGCTCGTCGCCGTAGGCGGCGAGCTTGGCCGGGCCGATGCCGGGACAGGCGGCCAGCTCGCGGGTGGAGGTGGGACGGCGCTCGGCGATGCCCATCAGGTGGCGGTCGCTGAGCACGATGAACGCGGCCACGCCATCGGTGCGGCTGCGCTCCTTGCGCCAGGCCCGCAGCGCCGCCTCGACCTGCGCCACCTCCGGGCTGGAGGCCGCCGGCACGGGGCCCTTCGCCCTCGGGCCGCGTCCCCGCCCCGGGCGCGTGACCTCGGCGGCCCAGGCGTCGTCCGCCGCCGCGACCTCGGCCATGCGGGCTTCCGCCTCGACCAGCTGCTCGGGGGTGAGCTCGTGGTCGAGCTCGGCGAGGAAGGGGGACGGGCGGGTGGCGTCGGCCAGGACGGTGACCCGGCCGATGCCGCGGGTGATGGCGACGTGGAACACCCGCCGCTCCTCCTCCTGGGCGGCGCGGCCCTGGGCCAGGCGGTGGGGCATGAGCCCGTCGGTGGCGCCGAACACCGCCACCCGCGGCCACTCCCGGCCCTTGACCCGGTGGATGGTGGACAGCACCACGCCCGCCTCGTCGTCGGGCCGGGTCAGCACGGAGCGCAGCCACGGCTCCAGCCCACCGGGATCGGGATGGAGGTCCGCCACCTGGAGCAGTGCGTCGAGGTCGTCCCGATGGGACTGCCCCTCGCCGCCGCCCGACGCGTCGAGCAGGTCCACTGCCCGGCCCAGCCCCACGCCGTCGCGCACGTACTCGAGGATCGCCCGGCTGGTCCCGCCTGAGGCCATGGCCGCCAGGCCGCGCAGGTCGGCGGCCAGGTTGGTCAGCTTGGCCGACACCTTGGCGTCGTCGATCCGCTCGGCCGCCCGCTCGACGTCCTCGATCGAGCGGCACCGGCCCAGCCACTTGTCGATCCAGCGGGGCAGGCCGCGGGAGGGACGGCGGTGGACCTCCTCCAGGTCCTCGGGCCGGATGCGGTCGGGCTCGGCCGCGATGCGCAGGTAGGCCAGGGCCGCCCGCAGCCCGGTGCGGGTCAGCACGTCGACGTGCAGGATCGAGGACACGGGCACGCCCGCCTCCGCCAGCGCCACGTGGGGGCCCAGCAGCGACGAGCCGACCCGGGTGAGCACAGCCACGTCCGCCGGGGTGACCTTCGGCTCGTCCAGCCAGCCCCGGACGACCGTCACCACCTCGGCCGCCCCGGCCTCGGGCTGGTGGCGGTCGAGCGTGAGCAGCCCGTCGCCGCCGGCCGCGCCCGCGGCGGCCCGGATGGTCTTGGGGACCCGCACCCGGTTGTGACTGAGCAGGCAGCGGGCCGCGTCGACCACGGGCGCCGGGCAGCGGTAGTTCACCTCCAGGGCGTGCTCCCCCGCCCCCGGGAAGAACGACGAGAACTCGGTGAGGAAGCGGGGCGACGCCCCCGCATGGCCGTAGATGACCTGGTCGTCGTCGCCCACGCCGAACACGTCGAGCGCGGGCGACGCCAGCAGCCGCACCAGCAGGACGTGGGCGGGCGTGAGGTCCTGGAACTCGTCCACCAGCAGGTGGCGGTGGCGGGCCTGCTGGGCGCGGCGGAAGTCCCCGTCCCGCAGCAGCAACTCGATGGCCAGCAGCACCTGCTCGTCGAAGTCGATGACGCCGCGCCGGGACAGCGCGGCCCGGTAGGCGGGGAACGCCTCGACCAGGCCGGGCACGTCGCCGCGTTCGTCCTCCACGTCCTTGGGGTCGCGGAGACCGAGCCGCACCGCGGCGAGCGCCTCGACGTACGGCGCCAGCGGGTCGGTGTTCAGGCGGCGGGCGCCCCGGGGTACGAGCGGCTCCAGCAGGCGGCGGACGTCCCGCACCTCCAGCACCTCGGGGCGGCGGCCCAGCCCCGCGGCCACGATCTCGTAGCCGAGGGCGTTGAGGGTGAGGATGCGGCCGCCCACGCCGGTCGTGCGGGCGACCATCTCGTCGCGGGCCTTGCGGTTGTAGGCCACGGCCACGACCGAAGCCGGGTCGTAGCCTCGGTCGACCACCAGGTGGCGCAGCCGCTCGGTGAGCACCCGGGTCTTCCCCGAGCCCGCGGGGGCGATGACCCGCGCCGGGCCCGACCCGTGGGTGACGGCCGCGAGCTGGTCGGGCGCCAGGTCGGACGTGGGCGCCCGCTCGGGCGGGACCGTCGCCAGCCGCCCGGCGTCCACCGACTCGGCGTGCACCACGGACGTCCCGTCGACCTCGGAGACGGCCCCGCGCGGGCCGCCGTCGACCCAGGCGTGCGTGCCGTCGGGCAGCAGGATGTCGCCGGGAGCCTCGGCCTCGGCGGCCACCGCGCCCAGGCGGGCGGCCTTGCGGGCCCACCACCACACCGGCTCGCCTGCGCCGCGGGCGTCGTAGGTGTTGGCCCAGACCAGGAAGTGCAGCCGGTCGAAGGCGGGGGTGAAGCCGGGGTCGAGCAGCCAGGTGGGACCGATGTCGTCCTCGCCGTAGGAGCGGGGCGACCGGAAGGTCCCCGGGTCGACCGCCAGCTCGATCACGATCGCGGTCCGATCGGACCACGCCTCGTGGAGCCGCTCGACGACCGCCGCGGGGTCGGCCAGCGTGGCCTCGTCCACCCGCACCACCTCCACGCCCGACCAGGCCGGCGGCACCGGTTCGCCGGCCGCCACGAGGACGCCGCGCCCGAAGGCGCGTGGGCCGGGAACGGTCACGGCTGGCACCCTACCGGCGGTCTGTGACAGCTAAGAGGACGGGACGGGCGCGGGCTCGATGTCGATGTCGAAGCCCAGGGTCTGGGCCGTGCCGCGGTACTCGTTGATCTCGGACGACTGGTTGCGCACCATGCGCTCGGCCATGGCGCGGATGTCGTCGTCGTCGACCAGCTGGGTGGCGGCCTGGGCCATGTGGATGCCGCCGCGATG
>DASRJN010000364.1:0-3024 GCA_035649455.1 Acidimicrobiales bacterium | reverse complement strand
ACGGTGGCCGAGGTCCGGGCCCAGCTCGCCACTGCCGCCGGCCCCTCGGAGCGGGTGGAAACTGCCGCTCGGGCCGACGGGACGTCCGGCGGCCACACGCCGCTGGCCGTCTGGATCGTCGCCGCGGCGCTCGTCCTCGCCGGGGGCCGGGCCGTCACCCGCCGTGGCCCGCCGCGCAAGCGAATCCGTCCGGGCGACTGACGTCGCGTCCCATGGACGTGGTCGCTACGGGCCTGGACGGCATCCGGTATCGGCTCGAGCTCGACCTCACCGCCCGCGCTGACGGCGCCCGCGGGTGCACCGAGGTCCGGTTTGGCTGGAAGGAGCCTGGAACCGTCGCCGCTGTGGTCCTCGATCTCGCCCGCGCGACGCGGGTGACCCTGAACGAGCGCGATCTGCCCGGTCCCGGAGCACAGGGCGGTCAGATCGAGCTGACCGATCTCAGGGCCGAGAACGTGCTGACGGTCGTGTTCGAGCTCGACTACTCCTTCGGCGGGCACGGGCTCTGCTCGGTGAGGGGTGGGGGTGATCGCTATGTGTACCTGAGCCTCGGGCCTTCGTCGGCGACGCCGGTGCTCCCGTGCTTCCTCCGGGCGGGCCCCACCGCGTTCGATCTACGGGTCCGGGCGCCCGCCGGGTGGTCCGTCGCCTCGCATACCGCCCCGATCGCCCGACCCGTACCAGGCTCCGCGGGAGAGTGGCGCTTCCTGGTGTCGCTGCCGATGGACGCACGCGTCCTGACGTTCGCCGCCGGGCCGTGGGTGGTGAGCGAGAGCCGCGTGGCCTCGCCGTCCCGACCACGAGGTGGCTCGAAGCTGTACGGGCCGCGGGCGTCGACCGATCTGGTGCGGGCCTCTTCCATACCGGACGACCTCGGCCGGATCCTGGACTACTTCGAGCGCATCCTCGGGCTCGCCTACCCCTACGACCGGGCCGACTGTGTGGCCGTCCCCGACTACGGATCGCAGGGCACCGTGAACTGCGGCCTCTGGCTGCTCCACGAGAGGGTCCTGCAGGCGAGCGTCGACGACGCGTGGCGCCGCTACGTCCTCTGGGTGCTGGCTCACGAGGCCGCCCATGCCTGGTTCGGTGGCCTCGTCTTCGAGGGGGAACCGCAGGACCTCTGGCTCCTGGAAGGCATGGCGACGTACCTGTGCCACCGTGCGCTCGCCGAGCTGGTGCCGGAGAGAGCCCCATGGGCCACGTTCCACCTGTTGGAGGAGGGCGAGGCCCACGCGGCCGACGAGTCGTCGAGCTACCCGGTGGCCAGCTGGCCGAGCGACTCCGCCCCTCGCTCGATCCCGCCGCCGCTCGTCTACGCCAAGCCGGCCGCGGTGGTCCGGCACCTCGAATCGGCCATCGGCCGCGGTGCGGTCGATGCGGGCTTGCGGACCTTCCTGACGCGCCACTCGAACCGGGCGCCCACGACCCGCGACCTCATCCGGTGTTGGGAGTCCGCCGCCGGCCAGGATCTGCGGGAGTGGACCGACGAGTGGCTCATGACCGCGGGCGTCAACACGCTCGAGCTCGTGCTCGAGACCTCGCCGGACGGCATCGTCCGGCGCGCCGAGGTGATCCAGTCGGTCGGACCCGGCGGCCGGTTGCGCACCCACCATCTCCAGGTTCGGGCCTTCGATGGCGGTCCGATCGGGGTGACGGCCCGCCCGCCGGTCCCTCTCACCGTCGTCGGGGAGGCAACGCCGGTTCGCGCGCTCGTCGGGTCACCCGCGCCGTCCCTCGCGGTGCTCAACGCCCCGGCCACGACCTACGCCAAGGTCCGGCTGGACGAACGCTCGCGCGCCACGCTCGCCACCTCGCTGGGCGGCCTCGACGCGGACATTCGAGCAGCGTGCTGGGTCGCCGGGCGTGAGATGGCCGAGGACGACCTCATCGCCCCCGCCGAGATCCGGCAGTGGGTCGCTCGCCATCGCCACGCCGAGACGGATCCACAGGTCCTGCGGCAGCTCGACGCTCTCACCAGCCCGTCGTGATCGCGCCGTTGGTCACCGGGCGCATCCAGTCGAGCCCTCGGTCATCATGGCCGGGTGGGGATGGATGCCGCGGTTCGCCGCGCCGCAGCCGAGGCGGTCGGGAGCGAGATCCGGATCGTCGGGCCCACCGCTCGCGGTGAGTCGCGATCGACCTTCGACGCCGTGGTCGGTGATGTCGAGGTCGTGCTCAAGGTGCTGGCCTCCGGGCCGGGCGTCGTCGAGAACCAGCAGCGGCTCATCCGTGTGGTCCGCCGGTTGCGGGCGCGCGGCTATCCGGCTCCGGAGCATCTGGGTGTCGGTACCGCGGGCCGCGTGGTGGTGACGGCGCAGCGCCGTGTTCCCGGCGACACGCTCGAACCGGGGCCGGGCCGGCCGGTGGACGCCGCGGTGCTCGCCTCGACGGTCCCAGCGATCCTCGCGGCGGTCGAGCTTCAGGCCGGCGCCGCCGATCTGTCCCAGCCACCATGGCCGGGCCCGCTGCTGGACACGATCCGGTCCGGCGGCGACGGCTACTGCCTGCACAGCACCATGCGCGAGCGTCCGGACACGTCGACGATCCTCGACCGTGTGATCCGCATCGGCAGCCATCACCCGCAGGGCGGCGCCCGGACCACGGACGTCGTTCACTTCGACCTCACCCCCGCCAACGTGCTGCACCGCGACGGGCAGCTGACGGGCATCATCGACTGGACTGTGCCCTTCGACGGCGCCGGTCAGGGCGACCGCGGCTTCGACGTGGCCACGCTCCTCTTCTACAGCTACGACGACGAGGCCACCCGCGGCCTGTTGTGGGACAGGGCCATCGCCATCAGCGGCCCGCAGTGGACCGCGGTGTACCTGGCGCACCTCGTGTTGCGGCAGGTCGAATGGACGGTCCGTCACCGCCCGGGCCGTGAGGAGGAGCAGCGGTTCATCTCCATCTCGGAGCAGGTCCTCACCGACTGTGAGCACCAGAGATGGATCGCATGATCAGCCGACGACATCGTGGGTGAGGTGCCGGTCAGGGAGAGGCCCGACGAAGCACGTGGATGAC
>DASRJN010000363.1:0-14007 GCA_035649455.1 Acidimicrobiales bacterium | reverse complement strand
GCGTGGCTGGGCAGGCCGTCGAGGTACCACCAGTACTCCTTGACGTCCTCCCCGTGGTTGCCCTGCGGCCCGGTGAGGCCGAACATGCGCTCCTTGAGGATCGGATCGGCGCCGTTCCACAGCGCCAGGGCCAGGCACAGCTGGTGGCGGACGTCGGAGATCCCCGCCATGCCGTCCTCGTTCCAGCGGCAGGCGCGGGAGCGGGCGTGGTCGTGGGGGAAGGAGCTCCAGGCGTTGCCGTCTGCGCTGTAGTCCTCGCGCACCGTGCCCCAGGCCCGCTCGGACAGGTACGGGCCCCACTCGTACCACGGGTTGGCCGTGGCGAGGTCGTCCTCGGCCCGGCCGGTGGCCTCGGCCAGGCGGGCGTGCTCGGCGGTCGTCACCCGGCCTCCTCCACCGCCAGCAGGTGCCAGGCCCCGGGGGCCAGCTCGACGTAGAGGCCGTCGACCAGGTCGTCGCCCCGCCGGTCGAACGTGGCGTCCTGGGTGGGGTCGACCAGGCGGCAGTCCCGGCCCCGCAGGTCCTCCCAGGCGGTGCGGATGTGCCCGGCGGCCCGGTCCGCGCCCAGGTTGACCACCACCAGCCGGCGCCCCGCGTCCCCGTCCCACGCCCAGGCCACCAAGTCCCGATAGCCGTCGTTGCCGGGCCAGCCCGACACCTCGCACAGCCGCCAGTCGCCGTCGCGCAGGGTGGTGTCGCTCACCACCGCCAGCAGGCGGCGTCCGAAGGCGGCCAGGTCGTGGTCGGGCGGCTCGGCCGGGGCCCGGCCCAGGAACACCGGCAGGTGGACGTGCGCCCCGGTGAGCTGGCCGTCGTGGACCAGGCGGGCGCCGGTCTGGGTCAGCGTGGCCACCGTCGCCGCCCGCAGCCGCCCGGGCGGGAGCGTCGCCGCGGCCCGGGGCTCGTCGTGGTTCTCCAGGAACCGCAGCAGCCGGCGTTGGTAGGCGGCCTCGCCGGTGAGGTGGAGGCGCACGGGCTCGGCGTCGCCCGCCACCAGCCGGTCGTAGAGCCGCTTGTCGTAGCAATGGTCGAACCCCTGCTGCATCAGGTCCCACTCCAGGTCCCAATAGGCCTCGGCCACGAAGGTGAAGTTCGGATGGGACCGGCGCACCATGGCGATGACCTCGTCCCAGTAGTCGGCCTCGGGCCGCGGCCCGGCCCGGTCGCCCCAGGTCTTGGCGAACACGTCGTTCATCATCAGCATGGCCATGTCGCAGCGGACCCCGTCGCAGCGCTCGGCGATGTCCTGCAGGGTCTCGACCGCCGCGAGGCGCAGGGCGGGGGCGAAGGCGTTGAGCTGCACCACGTCGGGCCAGGCCGGGAAGTAGGGATCGCGGCCCCGGGCCAGGACCCGTCCGTTCACCTGCACGAACGAGGCCGGGTCGGCGCGCAGGTCGTCCTGGCTGCCGGCCACGAACAGCTCGGGCCGCTCCCGGGTCCACGGATGGTCGGGGGCCACGTGGTTGGGCACGAAGTCGAGCACCAGCCCGACGCCGCGGGCCGCGAGTGCATCCCGGGCTGCGGCCAGGCCGGAGGGACCGCCGAGGTGGTCGTCGACCTGGTAGCCGCGGATGCAGTACGGCGACCCGACCACGTCGTCGTCCTGGTAGTCGGGCAGGGCGGCCCGGAAGGAAGCCACCAGCCGGGGATCGGCCAGGGCGATGGCGACGCCGGCCGGGCTGCGCCGCCAGACGCCCATGAGCCAGACGGCGTCGACCCCGAGCCCCGCGAGCTCGTCCCACGCCGCCTCGGGCACCGAGCCCAGGAAGACGGGCCGGCCGGCGGTGGCGCCGAGGCCCGCCAGCCACGCCCAGGTGTTCACCTCGTACACGAGCGGATGCGCAATGGCGCCGAAGCGCAGGCTCACCAAGCCAGTCTCCCCCCGCCCGGCGCCGGCGGCATCACCCCGGCCGGATGAGCCGGGTGATGGCAAGATCGGGGGCAGCGCCTGCACCTGGAGGTGGTGCCCATGCTCGCCCTCGACGCCGGCCCGCTCGACGTGCCCCTGCTCGACGAGACGATCGGGGCCAACCTGGCCCGCACCGTGGCGGCCCACGGCGACCGCGAGGCGCTCGTCTCCGTACACCAGTCGATCCGCTGGACCTACCGCGAGCTGGCGGAACGGGTGGAGACGCTGGCCCGCGGGCTGCTGGGCCTCGGCCTGGCCGCCGGTGACCGGGTGGGCCTGTGGAGCCCCAACCACGCCGAGTGGACCCTGCTGCAGTACGCCACGGCCGAGATCGGCGTGATCCTGGTCAACGTCAACCCCGCCTACCGGGCCTTCGAGCTGGCCTACGTGCTCGACCAGTCCGGCTGCCGGGTGCTGGTGGCGGCGCCGTCGTTCAAGACCAGCGACTACCGGGCCATGGTCGAGGAGGTGCGGGCCGAACGCGAGGCGCTGGAGCAGGCCATCTTCTTGTGGTCACCGGAGTGGGACGACCTGGTGACCAACGCCGCCGGCGTCTCGGCCGAGGCGCTGGACGAGCGGCGGGCCGGGCTGGCCGCCGACGATCCGATCAACATCCAGTACACGTCGGGGACCACCGGCTTCCCCAAGGGCGCCACGCTGAGCCACCGGAACATCCTGAACAACGGCTACTTCACCACCGAGCTTCAGGGCTTCACCCCGGACGACCGGCTGTGCATCCCGGTGCCCTTCTATCACTGCTTCGGCATGGTGATGGGCAATCTCGGCTGCACCACCCACGGCGCCACGATGGTGATCCCGGCCGAGGCGTTCGAGCCCGGCGCGGTGCTGGCCGCCATCCAGGCCGAGCGCTGCACCGCGCTGTACGGCGTGCCCACCATGTTCGTGGCCGAGCTGGGCCACCCGGACTTCGCCTCCTACGACCTGTCGTCGTTGCGCACCGGGGTCATGGCCGGCTCGCCCTGCCCGGTCGAGGTCATGAAGGCCTGCATCGACCGCATGCACATGAGCGAGGTGACCATCTGCTACGGCATGACCGAGACGTCCCCGGTGTCGACCCAGACCCTGCCGGACGACTCGCTCCACCACCGCACCGCCACCGTCGGGCGGGTCCATCCCCATGTCGAGGTGCGGGTGGTGGCGGTGGACGACCCGGCCACGACCGTGGCCCGGGGCGAGACGGGCGAGCTGTGCACCCGCGGCTACTCGGTCATGCGCGGCTACTGGAACGAGCCGGGACGCACCGCCGAAGCCATTGATCCTGAAGGCTGGATGCACACCGGCGACCTGGCGGTGATGGACGAGGACGGCTACGTCAACATCGTGGGCCGCTCCAAGGACATGGTGATCCGGGGCGGCGAGAACATCTATCCCCGGGAGGTCGAGGAGTTCCTGTACACCCACCCGGCGGTGCTCGACGTCCAGGTGATCGGCGTGCCCGACACCAAGTACGGCGAGCAGTTGCTGGCGGCCGTCCGGCTCCAGCCGGACGCGGCGGTGAGCGAAGACGAGATCCGCGAGTTCTGCCGTGGCCGCATCGCCCACTACAAGGTCCCGCACTACGTGCAGTTCGTGGACGAGTTCCCCATGACGGTCACCGGCAAGGTGCAGAAGTACAAGCTGCGCGAGCAGGCCATCGCGGACCTGGGTCTAGAGGCGGCCGCCGCCATCGAGACCGCCTGAGCCCGTGGCCAAGGCACCGGCGATCGAGGTCCAGGTGGGCGAGCGCACGGTCCGGGTGTCCAACCCCGACCGCGTGTACTTCCCCGCCACGGGGGCGACGAAGCTCGACCTGGTCCAGTACTACCTGGACGTGGGGCCGGGCATCGTCAACGCCCTGCGCGAGCGGCCGTGCATGATGCACCGCTTCCCCACCGGGCTGGCGGGCGAGAAGGTCCACCAGAAGCGGGTGCCGGGCGGCGCCCCGCCGTGGCTGGAGACCGTGCGGCTGCACTTCCCCCGCTTCGGCCAGCACGCCGACGAGCTGTGCGTGACCGAGCTGGCCCAGGTGATCTGGGCCGTGCAGATGTCGACGGTCGAGTTCCATCCCTGGAACTCCCGGCGGGCCGACACCGAGAAGCCCGACGAGTGGCGCATCGACCTGGACCCCATGCCCGAGTGCCCGCCCGACCGGGTGCGCACGGTGGCCGGGATCGTGCACGAGGTGCTGGACGAGCTGGGGGCGGTGGGCTGGCCCAAGACCTCGGGCGGCAAGGGCCTGCACATCTACGTGCGCATCGAGCCGGCCCACGGCTTCACCGACGTGCGGCGGGCCGCACTGGCCTTCGCCGCGAAGTCGAGCGCCGGGCCCCCGACCTGGTGACCACCACGTGGTGGCGCAAGGACCGGGATCCCAAGGCATTGTTCGTCGACTACAACCAGAACGCCCGGGACCACACGATGGCGGCGGCGTACTCGGTCCGGGGCCGGCCCGAGGCCACGGTGTCGACGCCCATCACCTGGGACGAGATCGACGAGGTCGAGCCCCGCGACTTCACCATGGCGACCGTGCCCGCTCGCTTCGCGGCCCTGGGCGACCTGCACGCCGGCATCGATGCTGTGGTGTTCCGGATCGACGAGCTGCTCGACTGGGCCGCCCGCGACGAGGCGGCCGGGGCCGAGGACGTCGGCGTCCCTGACGAGGACTAGGCAACGGCCAGCCGCAGCTTGTCCCCGAACACCGGCGGGTAGCGGGCCTCCAGGTGGGCGCGGGCGGCGGTCACCACCCGCTTGGGCAGCTTGGCGAACGGGGTGACCGTCACGGTGGTGACCCCACGGGCCGTCGACGGCTCCCAGGTGCCGGCGATGCGCCCGTCCACCAGCAGGACCGGCGAGATCCAGCCCGCGGTGCGCGACACGGCGTCGACCTTGCCGGCGGGGATGATCTCGGCGCGGTGGCTGATGGGGGCCAGCACGTAGGGGTCGAACCCGGGCAGCAGCCACACGCCCTCGGGCGGGGCCGCGCCGGCGATCGCGGCGGCACCGTCCGGGGTCAACCAGGCCTTCTGGCCGGCCAGGTCCACCTGGACCAGCGAGTCGGCGTGGCGGGCGAGGAGCAGGCGGGCGGGCTTGGGCTGCACGCCCAGCCAGCGGGCGACGTCCTGGACCGTCGCGGGGCCATAGGCGTCGAGGCAGCGGGCGAGCACCGCGGCCACGGCCTCGTCGGGATCCGGCGCCGGGCGGGTCGCCTTCTTGCCCAGCCAGCGGACGGGGTCGACGAAGGTGATGTTGCCGTCCCGGGGCGGTCCCTGGCACAGCAGGCCCTGAGCGGCGGCGGGCTTGAACACGGCCGTCCACCCCGAGCGGAGCTGTTCCGCCAGGTGAGCGTGGCCGGTGAGCCCGGCCACGCGGTCGGCCAGCTCGTCCCGGGTCAGCGGCCCGCCGGCCAGGGCCTCGGGGACCACCGCGGTCACGGCGTCCAGCTCCTCAGCAGTCACGCCGTGGTACTTGACCCACGCGGGGGTGATGCGCCACTCGCGGGTCCGCAGCAGGGCCACCCACTCGGGCCACTCGGCCGCGGGCAGCATGTGGAGCGTGCCCCGCATGGCCCACGTCTTGACCAGCGCTCGGTCCGTCCACAGCAGCCGGTCGAGGTCGATGCCCTCGGGCGATGCGCAACGCACCGCCAGCACCTGGTGAGTCGAGGACGCCACCTGGCTCTGCACCCCCGCCAGCGTCGAGGCCACCTCGACCGGAGTGCCCGCGGGCGAGGCCAGCCGGTGGCGGCCGACCCGCCAGCCCAGCACCTGGTCCCAGGCGAGCGACTCGCACCGTGTCTCTGGTTCGCTCGACAAGCTCGCTCACTAGCCCTTGGGCAGCGGCACCACCGCCAAGGCCTCGACCTCGACCAGGGCTTCGGGATGGCCCAGGCCGGCGACCCTGGCCGCGGTGACCAGCGGCGGGTCGCCACGGTCGCCCCAGGCCCGCTGGAAGGCGGCGAACCCGGGCCCGATGTCGTGCCCGTCGACCACCAGGACCGTGAACTTCACGACGTGCTCCAGCCGCGCGCCGGCCGCGGCCAGCGCCACCTGGATGTTGGCCATGACCTGCTCGGTCTGGGCACCGAGGTCGCCCATGCCCACCATCTCGCCCTGGGGGGTGACCGCGTTCTGGCCGCCAACGTAGACCGTGCGGACCGGCCCGGTCACGGTCACCACCTGGCTGAAAGCCGGGCTCTGGAGCAGCCCGGGCGGGTTGATGTGCTCGACGGTCCCTGAGGGCGGGGTCATCCGCCCATCATGCCGGTTGGCCGCCCACCACCTCGGTCAGGGCCACGCCGTTGTCGGCGGCCAGCATCTCGGCCGCCTTCTCGCCGATCATGATCGACGGCGCGTTGGTGTTCCCGCTGGTCACGTTGGGCATGATGCTGGCGTCGGCGACCCGCAGTCCGGCGACGCCGTTGACCCGCAGACGCTCGTCCACGACCTCGCCCATCCGGCAGGTGGACGTCAGGTGGTACACGGTGAACGAATAGTGGCGGGCCATGTCCTCCAGCAGCGCGTCGCCGGGGACGTCGCCGGTCACGTAGCCATGCTTCTGCGCCAGTGCCGGAGGCACCAGCCAGTCGCCGAGCCCCTCGCCCGGCCAGTGGTCCACGATGTCGAGCGTCTTCCGCAGCACGGCGATCATGACCTCCATGTCGTAGGGGTCGCCGTAGTAGTTCATGCGGATGTCGGGCGAGGCCGCCGGGTCGCCGCTGGTGAGCACGATCTCGCCCTCGCTGTGGGGCTGCACGGGGTTGGCGAGGACGATCACCGACTCGGCGTCGGGGGCCAGCCGCACCGCGGGGTCGTCGAAGTACGTGGCGGGATCGACCTTCAGGCAGGTGCGCCAGATGTCGTCGTTGTAGCCGCAGATGAAGAAGCCGATCTGGGCGTCGTGGGTGTGGTCGTCGCCCAAGCCGGTCGAATACCAGGCGCAGGCCTCATACAGCGACGACGACACCAGGCCGTGGCCGGTGGTGGCCCACTCGGTGATCCGCCGCTCGGCCTCGGCCTTGATGGCGGCCAGCTCCTCGGGCAGGCCGTCGTCGTCGGCGGGATCGGCCGGGAGCGGCCCCGCCGGGGCCCGCAGGGCGTCGGGGCCCATGGACAGGCCCATCTGGGTCATGGAGATCCCGGTGCCGGGGGCGGTGTAGACCAGGCCGACCTGGAGGTGGTCCTTCAGGTGCTTGCCCACGTCGGGCGCGTCGAGCGCGCACTCCACGCCCACGGCCTCCAGTTCGGCCCGGGGCCCGACGCCCGACAGCATGAGGATCTGCGGCGACCCCACCGCGCCCGCGCTGAGCACGACCTCCTTCGTGGCGGTAGCGACGTGGGTCTCGCCGTCGTCGGTGCGGTACTCGACGCCGGTGGCGCGCAGCGCGCCCGGCTCGCCCTCCAGCACCACCCGGCTGACCTGGGCGTTGCAGATGATGTCGAGGTTGGCGCGCTGCTCGGCGTCACCCTCCAGGAAGGCGTGGTAGGTGCTCGACCGCTTGCCGTCGCGGGTGGTGGTCTGCAGCAGCGACACCAACCCCGCGGGACCGCCTCGGTCGCGGCCGTTGTAGTCGCCCACGGGGATGCCGGCCGCCGCCGTGGCGTCGACGAAGTCCTGGGCGCCGGCCAGGACCGGCGCCCGCACCGACACGCCGAGCGGCCCCTCGGTGTTGTGGGCGTCGGCATCCACCACGATGTCGCCGCTCGGGGCCATGCCCTCGCTCTTGCGGAAGTAGGGCAGCACCTCGTCGTAGCTCCAGCCCTCGTTGCCGGTCGCGGCCCACGAGTCGAAGTCCCCGGGGTGGCCCCGCACGTACGCCATGTAGTTGATGCCCGACGAGCCGCCGAGCATCCTGCCCCGCGGCACCATCATGCGCCCGCCCTCGAGCCCGAGGCCGCAGCCACCGGCGTCGGCGGTGTACATCCAGTCGGTCACGGGGTTCTGCTGCAACGCCGGGCACCCCGCCGGCATGGACTCCACGGGAGGCGGGGGCCCTCCCGCCTCCACGAGGACGACCCGACAGGTCGGGTCCTCCGACAAGCGGGCAGCGACGACCGCTCCGGCCGATCCGCCGCCGACGACCACGAAATCGTACGGCCCGGGCATGGCGCCAAACGTAGCTGTCAGGCTTCGGCATTGACGGCCGAAACGAGGTCGAGCAGCCGGCCCAGCTGGTCGACCTGCGCGTCCAGGCCGTCGCCGCTGAGCCCCGCCCTCAGCGTGGTGATGCCCGCGTCGCGGTAGAGCCGCAGGCGGTCCCGCACCATGTCCTCGCTGCCCACCAGGTTGGCGCCGAGCCCGATGGCGGTCGGGACCCGCCGCCGGGCTGCGTCCCGGTCGCCGGCCAGCCACAGGCGCTGGACCTCCCGGACGTCGTCTCCGAAGCCCTGGCGGGTGAAGGCGTCGTTGTAGAAGTTGCGGGTGGGCGAGCCCATCGCCCCGATGGTGAACGCGTACCCCTCGGCGTGGCGCCGCCCGGCCTCCTCCACGTCGTCGGTGAGCTCGACGCCGACGGCCACGGTCAGGTCGAGCGTCCCGGGGTCGCGGCCCGCGGCCGTCGCCCCCTCGCGGATGGGGTCGAGGAACGCCGCGGCGGTCTCGGGGAAGAACCCGGTGCCGATCCAGCCGTCGGCGAGCTCGCCGGTGAGCCGCAGGTTGGCCGGGCCCAGCGAGGCCACGTACACCGGGACGGGCACCGGTGCGGCCTGGGTGCGCAGGCTCCGGCCCTCGCCGCCGGGCAGCGGCAGCGTGTACACCTCGCCCTGGTAGTCGAGCCGGTCGCCCGCGGTGATGCGGCGGACGATCTCGATGGTCTCGCGGGTGCGGCGCACCGGCCGGTCGAAGCGCACGCCGTGCCAGCCCTCCATGACCTGGGGTCCGCTGGCGCCGATCCCAAGGACGAAGCGGCCGCCGGACAGGGCCTGCAGCGCCATGCCCGACATGGCCAGCATGGCGGGAGTCCGGGCCCCGAGCTGGACGATCGCCGTGCCCAGCCGGATGGTGGAGGTGGACGCGGCCAGGAAGCCGAGGGGCGTGAGCGCGTCGTAGGCCCAGAACTCGGGCACCCACACCGAGTCGGCGCCGAGGCGCTCGGCTTCCCGCACCAGTTCGACCCCGTGGCCGAAGGGCACGGCGGTCACGCCCACCCGAAGGCTCATGGCTCGGACTCCGCCAGCTCCTTGATCCCCGTGAGGGTCGCGCCCATGTTGGCCCGGTGCTCCTCCAGGCGGCGGGCGACGATCCGCTCCTCCTTGTCGGGCATGGCTTCGATGGCCGGCGTGAGCCCCGAGGGCCCCGGTCCCATCTGCATCCACTGCCGCAGGCGGGTGCCACCCCCGGCCTGCGGCTCGAGGTCGAAGCGCCACCGGGCCGAGGGGTGCTCCGGATCGCCCACCGCCCACTCGAACGACCGGTGCAGCTCGCACCGCGTAACCACGCAGGTCGTCTCCCAAGTGCCGGCGGCGGGATGCTGGTTGCGGCCGACGAAGCGGGCGCCGAGCGCCGGGCCGTCGTCCAGCCAGCGGGCGCCCTGGAACTCCGACGAGAACCGGGCCGGCAGGTCGATGTCGGTCACCAGCGCCCACACCCGCTCGACCGGCGCGTCCATCTCGACCTCGACCTCGGTGGTGGGGCAGTCGGCGTAGCGCACGTAGCCAGGTCCTGCTACGGGACGGAGTCGCGATCGAGGAAGCCGAAGATCATCGACTCCAGCCAGTCGGTGCGCTCCAGCATGCCTACGTGCGAGGTCCCGGGCAGCACCGCCAGCTGGGAGTCGGGCATGGGGCCCATGTCACCGAACACGCCCCCGCCGAGCAGCCGGAACATCTCCGCAGTGTGCTCCGGCCGCACCAGGTCCGAGTCGCCGATGACCAGCAGGATCGGCGCGGTCACGGCCCGGACCTCGTCCGCCGTCCAGCCCGCGAACCCCGTGTCCAGCGCGCCGATCTTGGTCACCAGCTTCGGCCACGCGCTCGGATCGGGGGCGACCCGGAGGTAGGCCTGCTCCCATGGCGAGCCCGCCAGGTCGGCCGGGTCGGCCTCTCCTCCGGCGAGGAGCTCGGGGTAGATGCCGTCGGGCGAGTAGCACGCGCCGCCCGCGTGCACCACCCGCCGGACCAGGTGCGGGTGGCGCATGGCCACCCCGAAGGCGACGGCCCCGCCCATGCTGTAGCCGACGAAGTCGACCGGCGTGACGCCCAGCGCCTCGGCCACGGCTGCAGCGTCGTCGGACAGCTGGTCGTAGGACAGCGGGCGGTCTATGTCGGCGGTGTGGCCGTGGCCCTGGAGCTCCACCGCGATCACCCGGCGGCGGGCGGCGAGGCGGGGCAGCAGCTCGGCGAAGCAGCTCTCGATGGTGCCCAGCGCCCCATGCAGGAGTATCAGCGGGCGGCCGCGGCCGTGGTCTTCGTAGTAGTGGTCCACCCCGCCGGCCGGTACGTAGCCGCTGATCACGGCGACGCACTCTATGACGCCGCGCTGACCACCGCCGCGACCAAATTCCGGCAGCCCCGCCCGCCCCCGATCACCAGGCCCTCCGCCCGCAGGTCGGCCACGGCCTTGGTGACCGTTCCCACGCCCACCCCCAGGTCGGAGGCCAGCGCGTGCGCGGTAGGCAGCGGATCGCCCGGGCGGAGCTCGCCCCGCTCGATGAGCGAGCGCAGATGCCGGGCCACGCGGGCGTGCGACGGCCCGCCGCGGTCGCCGACGCTGTCGTACCAGGACGAGCCCCACACCTCCACGGGGTGCAGGCCGAGCCGGACCGCCCACCGGTCGGCCTGCACGTCGCTCAACCCCCGCCGGGACGCGGTCCGCAGCGTGTGCCCCGCCAGCCGGAGCTGGCGGGCCAGCCCGTTGCGGGACATGCCCGACGCGGCCAGCAGTTCCGTCAGGGGCCAGCGCCCCGAGGTGGGTATCGATAAGGGTGTGGCAGCCATGAGAAGGGCCTAATGGATCCGAAGTACAACTTACTCACGTTTCACCAACGCAGTTAGAATGAAAGCCACCCGAAAGAGGAGGAACCCATGATCGGAGCACTCATCCTCGGGATACTCGCCGGCGCCATCGCACGACTCCTGATCCCCGGCGACGCCCTCGAGCAGCTCGAGGGCTGGAGGTCCTGGCTGGCCACCATCGTGTTGGGTCTGGTCGGCGCATTCCTCGGCTGGCTGATCTTCGCCGGGCTCCTCGGCATCGGCGACACCGATGCCTTCGACCTCGGCGGCATCATCGGCGCGGTCATCGGCTCCGTCGTCGTCCTGCTCGCTGCGGGCTGGATCCTGAACCGAACCCACCGCACCGCCTAGCGAAACTGCCCCCGGGTCGGCCTGGCGTACGATCCCGTCCATGGTCGATACCGAGCGCTACGCAGCCGCCTTCGCCATGCTCGACAAGGACGGCGACGGCCGCGTGTCGGCCCCGGAGTTCAAGGAGCTGATGGCGACGATCGGGGTCAACTACACCGACGAGACCTCGGCGCGCGCCATCGCGATGATGGACGAGGACGGCGACGGGCTGGTGTCCCTGGAAGAGCTGGCCACGTACATGAGCGGACCGGCCGCGCCCCCGCGCGGGTCGTGACCCTCGAGGACCGGGAGCAGGCTCGCCTCCGCTTCCGGCGACGACCCGCCTCTCCGTCACAGCGGGGTTTCGACGCCGGGCGGGAGGAGCCTCTCGGGCTGGGCGTCGAGCGCGACGGCCTGCTCTACGTGCCCGACGGGGCCGAGCCCGGCGCTCCCGTGCTGATCTTCCTGCACGGCGCCACCGGCACCGGCCGCCGGCACCTGCGGGCCGTGCTCGCCGCGGCGGACCGCTACGGCGTCGTGCTGGTGGCGCCCGACTCGCGCCATCCCACGACGTGGGACCTCATCGCCGAGCGGCGCTTCGGTCCCGACGTGGCCTTCCTCGACCAGGTGCTGGATGCCCTGGTGGGACCGCTCGACGTCGACGTCGACACCTCCCGGCTGGCCGTCGGCGGCGTGTCCGACGGCGCCTCGTACGCCCTCGCCCTCGGGCTGTCCAACGGGGACATCTTCTCCACCGTGCTGGCCTTCTCCCCCGGCTTCCTCGTGGTGCCCGAAGCCATCGGCCGGCCCCGGATCTTCGTGTCCCATGGCACCGCCGACGCCATCCTGCCCATCGATGCCTGCAGCCGGTCGTTCGTCCCCGTGCTGCGCCAGGCCGGCTACGACGTGGAGTACCACGAGTTCGACGGGGGCCACTCCGTGCCTCCGCCGGTGTCCGACGCCGGCCTCCGGTGGTGGCTCGGCGCCGACGGCGGGTGACCGTCAGCCGGCGGGCTCGGCCATCGGCGCCGCGCCGAGCGCGGCCATGGCGGCCCGGCCCTCGGCCGCGTGCGACCCGCCGGCCAGGATGAGCGAGCGAGCCGCCTGGTAGACGGCTCCCGCCTCGGCCTGCGTGGCCGCCGCTTCGACCAGTTGGCCACGCTCGCGCTCGCCGGTCGCCAGGGCCGCGGCCCGCTCGAGCATGGTGGCCGCGACCGGGTTGGCGGCGACCAGGGGCCGGGCGTCGGCCAGGCGCCGGGCCGCGGCGGGATCGCCCGCTAGCACCGCGGCCTCGGCCCACAGCGCGGCGTACCACGGGCGCCACTCGCCGCCGTCCCAGGTGACGAGCTCGGCGGGATGCAAGGCCATGAGCGCCACGGCCCGGCCGGGCTCGCCCTCGTGGAGCGCCAGGATGGCGTCGTAGGTGGGCACCCACGCCAGCTGGCAGCCGCCCAGGTCGGCGACGTCGGAGCCCAGGTCGGCCGTGATCGCCAGCCACTCGGCCCTGGCCTCGGCGTCGCCCCGCAAGCCGTGCACCATGGCCACCGCGTACGCGCCGCCCCCCAGGGTCGGGGTGACGGGCCGCCCGGCCTTGATCCAACCCTGCCGGAACAGCTCGGAGTCGGCCAGGACCCGCTCGATGTCACCGGCCATCGCATCGACCTTGAGCCGCCGGGAGAGGGCCAGGTGGCGGCCCTCGATGTGGAAAGGCAGCCGGGCGTTGGTGTCCACCCGTTCCCGGGCCCCGGCGAAGTCGCCCACGGCCAGCAGCACCTCGGCACCCATGTTGTAGGCGTCGGAGTACTCCAGCCCCAGGGGGGCGGTCGGCCGGGCGTGGGTCAGCACGTCGAGGCGTTCGTCCAGGTCGGCCAGCGCCGCCGGGATGTCGCCGCGCGCCAAGTGGCAGGCGGTGAGGGCGTCCAGCGCCATGCTGATCAGCATCGGATCGGCGACTTGCCGGGCCGAGTCCACGGCCCGGGTGGCCAAGTCCATGGTCCCGGGCTCGGCTTCGGGGCGCGCGAACGCGCGGGCCACCAGCACGGCGGCCTCCGCCGCAGGCGAGCCTTCGGCCAGGGGCTCGGCCTCGGCGATCATCGCGAGGACGGCCCTCGGCGGCGGAACGTCGGACATCAGGCCCGGCCCGCGGTTGGCCAGCTCGGCCGACCGGGCCAGCGCATAGGCGGCCCGGTCCCGGGCCCCGACTGCGAGGGCGGCGTCGCGCACTTCGGCCAGGACGCGCAGGCCCTCGTTGCCGAAGTGGCGGCTGAACGCCGCCCCGGCCGCGTCCACCAGCGCCTCGATCCGCACCGCCCCCGGCCCGGCCAGGTCCGCGACCTGCTCGTAGCGACGCTGGCACTCGGCCAGCAGGCCGCGTAGGAAGCACACGGACGCCAGCCGCGTGGCCGCCTCGACCGCAGCCGACCGCTCGTCCGGCTGCGCCGCGGCCCACTTCACCGCCGAGCGGATGTCGTCGATCACGAGGTCGACCTCGGCCTGCCAGGCGGGGTAGAGATCGGCGCGGGCGAGACCCTCGACCAGCGCCACGTCGGTGCGGTCGTCGAGCGCCCTGACGGTGGCCAGGCTCCAGGCCAGGTGGCGCCGGCGGACGGCGTCGAGCTCGCCGTGGCGCTCCCTCTCGTCCGCCCCGTACTGGCGGATCGTCTCCAGCATGCGGTAGCGGGTCTCGCCGCCCGGCGCCGCCACCAGCAGGCTGTGCTCGACCAGACGGGCCAGGTCGTCGGCCACGGCCGCGGGCTCGCCGGGCTCGGGACCGGCCACCGCGGCCGCCGCCGACGCGGTGAACGGGGCGGCGAACACGGC
>DASRJN010000362.1:0-2908 GCA_035649455.1 Acidimicrobiales bacterium | reverse complement strand
TTCGGCTGGTTCCTGGGCATCTGGGTCGTGATGATGGCCGCGATGATGTTCCCGTCGGTCTCGCCGACCGTCGCCCTGTACTCCCGCATGACCAGGCAGCGGTCGCCGCTGTCGCCGCTGATGTTCGTGACGGGCTACCTGCTCACCTGGGCCGTCGCCGGCATCGCCGCGTTCGGGATCGGCGTGGCGTTGGGCTCGATCTCCGGTGATCTGTTCGCCTGGGATCGGGCCGGCCGGTGGACGGCCGGCGCCACGCTCGTGGTGGCCGCGGCGTACGAGCTCACTCCGTTGAAGGACGTCTGCCTCGGCAAGTGCCGCAGCCCGCTCGGCACGCTGCTCGGCTCTTGGCGCGAAGGACCGTCCGGCGGGCTCCGGATGGGAGCCAGGAACGGCGCCTGGTGCGTCGGCTGTTGCTGGGCGCTCATGGCATCGCTCTTCGCGCTGGGGGTCATGAGCGTCCTGTGGATGGCGGTCGTGGCCGGGCTCATCGCATTCGAGAAGACCATCCCGTGGCGCCGGGTCGCCTCCTACGGGACCGCAGCTGTCCTCCTGGCCCTCGGGACGCTCGTGCTGACCGCGCCCGGATCCATCCCCGGCCTCACCACCCCCCGGGACGCGCCGATGCAGGAGATGACCCCCATGGAGGGGGCCCGCGCGTCTGGTTAGGGGATCCGATGCTCCAGCTCACGAACATCGTCAGAGTGGACGTGCCCGTCCGCGATCGAGACGAGGCGATCGCGTTCTACACCGAGACGCTCGGCTTCTCGCTCGTCGTCGACAACCCCTTCGGTGACGGGAAGCGCTGGGTCGAGGTTGCCCCTCCCCGCGGTGGCGTCACGCTCGCGCTGACCGAACCGTCCGATGGCTTCGAGCCCGGCCGGCTGACCGGCATCGTGTTGCGCTCGCCGGACCCGCGCGCGGACCACGCCACGCTCGATGCAGCCCGGGTGGACGTCAGCACGCTGATCGGCGGTGATGGCTCGATCCCCCTGCTGTTCTTCCTACGAGACCCCAGCGGCAACCAGCTCATGGTCATCGACGACCGCTAGACGATGACCTGTCACCGCCGATCAGGCAGCGACGGCGGGAGCCCGAACCACGGCAGCACCGTGGCGTCGAAGCGGGTCATCGCCGCGATCCGGCTGTCGCCGGCCAGGGTGAGGACGTAGAGGCCGGTCCCGTGGCGCGTGCCGGTCGGCGCCCGGAGGTAGGCGCCGAACGCGGGCTGGCCGTTGGCCCGGGTCGGCACCAGCTCGAACCGCCGGCCGGCGTCGAACAGGCCGGCGCAGAAGCGGGCCACCACCTCGCGGCCCTCGTACTCGAAGGGGATCGGCGGCATGGAGATGAAGACGTCGTCGGTCAGGAGGGCCACCAGCGCGTCGAGGTCGGCGGACTCCCAGGCCCGGGCAAAGCCGGCCACCAGCGCCTCCTCGGCCGGTGAGCCGGGCGCGGGCGGCGGCTCGTGGCCGGTGGCGGGGCGGGGCAGCCGGCGCTCGAGCGCGGCCCGGGCCCGCTTGAGGGCGCTGGTCACGGAGTCGACAGTGGCGTCGAGCATCCCGGCCACCTCGTCGGCGTGGAACCCGAGGACGTCGCGCAGGATCAGGACCGCGACCTGGCGGGGCGGCAGGACCTGGAGGGCGGCGACGAAGGCGAGCGAGACCGACTCGGCCTGCTCGTAGCGGGCCTCCGGGCCGGCCGGGGCGGCGATCGCTGCATCCAGCAGGTCGTCGGGGAAGGGCTGCAGCCACACGACCTCGCCCAGCCGGGTCGGCTCGACCGGGTCGACGCCGGGCACGTCCCACTCCCGGACCGGGCGCCGGCCGGCCGCCCGGCGGGCGTCGAGGCAGCGGTTGGTGGCGATCCGGTACAGCCAGGTGCGCAGCGACGCCCGGCCCTCGAAGCCGCCGAGGCCCCGCCAGGCCGCGAGCAGGGTGGCCTGCAGGGCGTCCTCGGCGTCCTGGAACGACCCGAGCATCCGGTAGCAGTGCACCCGCAGCTCCCGCAGGTGGGGCTCGACCAGCTCGCGGAACGCCTCGCCGTCCCCCGCCCTCGCTCTCGTGATCAGGTCGGCGGTCATCACGCTCCTGCCCCCCATCCTTGCAGTCCCGGTCGTCCGTGCCTCCCGGTACCGACTCCGCGGGGAGCACGAACTGGGCGCCCGGCGAGCGCCCAGTTCCCGGCGCCCCGGACGCCTACACCCTCGACACACCCTCCAACGCCGAACACAAGGAGAACGACGCATGGGAAGGATCGTGCTGAGCGGCCCGCAGAACGTCACGCTCGACGGGGTGGTCCAGGACCCCGACGGGGCCGAGGGCTTCGAGCGGGGCGGCTGGTTCAAGGAGTTCGGGGGCGCGGACCTCGACGAGTGGGCCGCCGTCGCCCTCGACGAAGCCCTGGCCGCCGAGGCATGGCTGCTCGGGCGGCGGAGCTACGAGTTCTTCGGGTCGCGCTGGCGGTCCCGGACCGGCGCCCTGGCCGACCGGTTGAACAGCCTGCCCAAGTACGTCGTGTCGAGCACCCTCACCGACCCCGACTGGGGCGACACCCGGGTCCTCGCGGGTGACGTGGCCACCGAGGTGGCGAAGCTGAAGGAGGAGATCGACGGCGACATCGTCGTCCCGGGCAGCTACCGGCTCGGCCGGGAGCTGCTCCAGCACGACCTGGTCGATGAGCTCCGGCTCGTGGTGTTCCCGGTCGTGCTCGGCGCCGGCGAGCGCTTCTTCGAGCCGGCCACCGCCCGCCGACCCCTCCGCCTCACCGGCACCCGGCCCATCGGCGAGCAGCTCGTGCTCCTCACCTACCAACCGGTCCACAGCTCGTAGCTGGGGCTGATCCCGTCAGCTCAGGTCGAACACGACGCGGGCGTCGATGTGGCCGGCTTCGACGTCCGCGATGGCGGTGTTCA
>DASRJN010000361.1:0-5358 GCA_035649455.1 Acidimicrobiales bacterium | reverse complement strand
GCCTGCCTGTTCTACGTGTTCGTGTACACGCTGTGGCTGAAGCGCACGTCCAGCCGCAACATCGTGATCGGCGGCGCGGCGGGGGCCGCTCCGGTCCTCATCGGCTGGTCGGCGGTGACCAACTCGCTGGCCTGGGCGCCGTTGGTCCTCTTCGCCGTCATCTTCTACTGGACCCCGCCGCACTTCTGGGCCCTCGCCATCCGCTACCGGGACGACTACGCCAAGGTCGACGTGCCCATGCTCCCGGTGGTGGCCAGCCTGCGCACCACCGCCACCCGCATCCTCGGCTACACGCTGCTGCTGTGGGCGCTCACCATCGTCTTCGCCCCGGTGGCGGGCATGGGGGACCTCTACCTCGGGGCCGCCCTCGTGCTCGGGGCCGTGTTCACCTGGTTCGCCACCCGCCTGCTGCGCGAGCTCACCCCGCGCGCCGCCATGCGGGTGTTCACATGGTCCATCACGTACATCACCTTGCTGTTCGGCGCGATGGCGGTAGATCAGCTCATCCGATCGGGCTGGTAGATGCGTCGCCTGGGGTTTCGTGGCCTGAACACGCATGTGACTAGATTCCCGAGCACAGCAAGTCTCCTGACCAGGGTGCGTCCATGACCGTGACCGAAGCTCCACGCGCCGCCGCCGTCGAGGCCGCCGCCGCGCCGTCCCCGTCGGCCCCGCCGACCGGGCTGGCCGCCGTGGTGGGCTCCGGCGACCCGCGCACGATCGGCAAGCTGTTCGTGGGGACGTCGTTGCTGTTCCTGCTGGCCTCCGGGGTCGCGGGGACGCTCGTCGGCGTCGAGCAGTACCAGAGCGACTCCAGCCAGATCTTCGGGGCCGACACCGCCGTGCGGGTCTTCACCCTGCACTCGACGGCCGGCCTCTTCCTCGGCGTGCTGCCGCTGCTGCTGGGCCTGGCCACCGCCGTCGTCCCGCTGCAGGTGGGGGCCGCGACCGTCGCCTTCCCCCGGGCGAGCGCCGCGGCGTATTGGACGTGGCTCGTGTCGGGCGGCGTGATGCTGTCGACCTACGCCCTCGACGGTGGCCCGTTCGGCAGCGATTCCGACGCGGTCGCCCTCTACGCCCTCGCCCTCATCGCGGTGATCGTGGCGCTGATCGTGGCCACCATCTCGGTGGTAACCACCGTGCTCACGCTGCGGGCACCGGGCATGAGCCTGCGCCGGGCGCCGCTGTTCTCGTGGTCGATGGTGGTGGGCGGGTCGGTGTGGCTGCTGGTCCTGCCGGTGCAGGCCGCCATGCTGCTGCTGGCCTTCCTCGACATGCGCTACGGGCCCAACGCGTTCGGCGGGGCGAGCCTCCTCTACGACCGCATCGCCTGGGTCTTCTGGCAGCCGACCCTGTATGTGGTCGCCGTGCCCGCGCTCGGCATCATCGGCGACATCGTTCCGGTGTTCGCCCGGCGCCGGCACCAGCGCCACAAGGCCGCCATTGTGCTGCTGGGCCTAGCCGCCAGCTTCGGCTTCGGGGCCTGGGCCCAGGTGGGCGTGACCATGGACGGCGGTGGATCGGCACCCTGGGTCGACGGTGGCCCGTGGCAGGTCATCGGCGTCCTGGCCGTCCTGCCGGTGCTCGGGCTGCTCGGCCTCTGGACCCTCACCCTCGGCGCCGGCCGGCCCAAGCTGGGCACCCCGCTGGTGCTGGCCATGCTGTCCGGCCTGCTCGTCTTCCTGGGGATCGCCGGGGGGATCGGCACGGTGATCGTGGCCCTCGACCTCGACGGCACCACCTGGATGACCGCCCAGGCCCTGCTGGTGCTGATCGGCACGGTCGTGGCGGCGCTGGCCGGCGTGGCGTTCTGGGCGCCGAAGCTCTACGGCAAGCTGCTGCCCGACAGTCTGGTCCGCCTGGGCGCGACGCTCATGGCCCTGGGTGCGCTGGTGGCGGCCGTGCCGCTCGCCATCGCCGGTAGCATGGGCCAGGCCCGGTTCGTGGCCGGTGGCATCGACTCCGTGGCCTCGGGCGACGTGTCCACGGTCGAGACGCTGGACCTGGTGGCCGCCATCGGCCTCGGGGTGACCGTGCTCGGCGCCCTGCTGGTCGGAGGCGCGCTGCTGGCCCGGCGCCGCGGCGACGGCCCGGGCGACGACCCGTGGGAAGGCCACACCCTCGAGTGGACGACCTCGTCGCCGCCGCCGATCGGCAACTTCGCGACGCTCCCGGCCATCACGTCCGAGGCGCCGCTCTACGACGCCCGCTACGCCCCGGCCTCGTCCACGGAGAGCACTGACTGATGGCCACCGCCACCGACCTCGAGATCTTCTCCACCGCCCCGCCCCCGCCGCCTGCCCGGCCCCGGGTACTGCTGATCGGGTCGGCGCTGGCGTCGGGCAGCGCGGCCATGGTCGTGCTGGCGCTGGTCGCGCAGTACGCCCGGCTGCGCAGCGACGTGATATCCGGCGGCAACACCTGGCTCCCCGAGGAGGCCAACGCCCAGCTGACGCCGGGCAACATGGGCATGGTCACGCTGGTCATGTCCATGGTCACCGTGGCCTGGATCGTCCACGCGCTCCGCCACGACGATCGCACCCACGCCCTGCTGGCCTTCGGGGTCACGCTGCTGCTGGGCGCGGCCTTCATCAACGTAACGGTGTTCGGCTGGCAGCAGTTGGGACTCGGGGCGGCCGGCTCGACCCAGGCGCTGCTGATCTACACGATCACCGGCCTGGTCGTCGCCATGGTCGGCGCCGGCATGTTGTTCCTGGCGGTCATGGCCTTCCGCGCCCTGGGCGGCCAGCTCACCGGCCGGTCGGCCGAGGGCGTGGTCGCCGCCGTCCTGTTCTGGTACGTGACCGTGGCCGTCTATGCCGTGGTCTGGTACGCGATCACGATCACCAAGTAAGGCACCAGGATGATCACCACCGGCTCCAAGTGGTATTTCGGCTTCGGGTTCCTGGCCCTGGTCTTCGCGGCCGCCTACGGCTGGACGACCGGCGGCAACGGGCTCGGCCCGCTGAGCCTGGGCTACAAGGGTGGCGTCGGCGACCACTTCGGCTACGGCATGCTGGTGGCGGCCGCCGCGGTCAGCTTCGTCCTGGGCGTGGTCGTCACCGCCACCCGTGACGCCGAGGCCGAGTCCCTGGCCCAGGTGGCGGGCACCGAGACGGTTCCCGCGGTCATCCCGGCCGGCACCAGCTACTGGCCGCCGCTGGCCGCCTTCGGGACCGTGTTGCTGGTCGTCGGCCTGGTGTCCGAGGCCGTGCTGGTGGTGTTCGGGCTGATCCTGCTGGGGACAGCGCTGATCGAGTGGACCGTGCAGACGTGGGCCGACCACGCGACCGGTGACCCCGAGACCAACCGCCGCATCCGCAACAAGGTGATGAACCCCATCGAGTTCCCGCTGGCGGGGGCCCTGGCGCTCGGCGTCATCGCCATCTCGCTGTCGCGGATCTTCCTGACCTTCACCTCCGACCAGACGGTGCTGGCGGGCGTGATCGTCACCGCGCTCATCGTGGTCGCGGCCTTCTGGGTGGCGTCACGGCCCCGCATCAGCTCGAACGTGGTCATCGGCCTGGTGCTCGCCGGGGCGGTGGCCATCATCGCCATCGGCATCGCCGGCGCCGTCAACGGCCCCCGCGAGGTCCACGAGGAAGAGGGCGGCCTACGCCCGCCCGCCCCTGCCGTCGAGGTGATCCGGTGATCCGTCGCTCCCCGCGCCCCGCTGAAGGAGCCCGCCTGACCCGTCGCCGCCGGCTCAGCTCGCTGGTGGTGCTGCTGCCCCTGGTGCCGCTCCTGGCCGCCTGTGCCTCGGACGCCCCGCAGGACACCATGAACCCGCAGGGCCCGATCTCCCGCAGCATCGACCACCTGTTCAACGGCGTGTTCCTGGTGGCGGCGTTCGTTTTCGTCGTCGTCGAGTTCGGGACGCTCTACCTGGTGATCCGGTTCCGGCGCCGCAAGGACGACGACAACGACGACCTGCCCGCCCAGACGCACGGCAACACCAAGCTGGAGATCGCCTGGACCATCGTCCCGGCCGTGATGCTGGCCGTGGTCGGCTTCTTCACGCTCACCACGCTGTTCGACATCAACCAGCGCGACGAGGACGCCCTCACCGTGCAGGTCACCGGCCAGCAGTGGTGGTGGGAGTTCACCTACGACACCAACGGCGACGGCAAGTTCAACGACGAGGACGTGCTGACCGGCAGCGACCTGGTCATCCCCGCGGGCCAGGACGTCAACCTGAAGATCCATTCCAACGA
Organism: Acidimicrobiales bacterium; assembly: GCA_035649455.1. GTDB lineage: Bacteria > Actinomycetota > Acidimicrobiia > Acidimicrobiales > VFJN01 > ZC4RG19. Next base: position 1,144 of record DASRJN010000361.1, on the reverse strand, counting down.
CGTCATCCACTCGTTCTGGATCCCGGCGCTCAACGGCAAGAAGGACGCCGTCCCCGGCCGTGAGCACCCGCTGCGGCTGAACGCCGACGAGCCCGGCACCTACGTGGGCCAGTGCACCGAGTTCTGCGGCCTGTCCCACGGCTACATGCGCCAGCGGGTCATCGCCCTCGAGCCCGACGAGTTCGACGCCTGGCTGGAGCACCAGACCGAGGAGGCGAGCGAGCCGACCGACGGCGAGGCGGCCGCCGGCGCCGAGCTGTTCGCCACCCAGTGCTCCGGCTGCCACCTGGCCCGGGGCATCAACGACGACCAGTTCGCCGAGCAGGGCAACGGCACCGAGCTGCTGGTGTCGGGCAACGCCCCCGACCTCACCCACTTCGCCAGCCGCGGCGTTTTCGCCGGCGGCATCCTCGACCTGTGGGTCGACCAGGACGGCGACGGCATCGTCGAGCACGACGAGATCGGCGGCGAGTTCGACCGCGGCAACGTGGAGGCGTGGCTGCGCGACCCGCCGGCGGAGAAGCCCATGGACGCCCCGGCCCTGCCAGACCCGGGCGGCGACAAGATCCGGGGCATGCCCGACCTCAACCTGACCGAGGAGCAGATCGACCAGCTCGTCGACTTCCTCGAGACGATGGACTAGGAGTTCCCCCGTTATGGCGATCGTCGAGCAACAAGCGCCACAACTCGAGCTGACGACGGGGGGACCGGCGACCATTCGGCCCCTGGGCGGCATGACGCGCCCGCAGGCGACCACCGGCTGGAGGAGCTGGCTCACCACCGTCGACCACAAGCGCATCGGCATCATGTACGGCGGGTCGGCGATGTTCTTCTTCGCCATCGGCGGCTTCGAGGCCCTGCTCATCCGCCTCCAGCTCGCCGCGCCCGAGGGCAAGCTCTACTCCGCCGACCTCTACAACCAGCTGTTCACCATGCACGGCGTGACGATGATCTTCCTGGTCGTCATCCCGCTGGGCGCGGCGTTCATGAACTACCTGATGCCCTTGCAGGTGGGCGCGCGGGACGTGGCCTTCCCCCGGCTCAACGCGTTCAGCTTCTGGTGCTTCCTGGCCGGCGGCCTGATGCTGAACACGTCGTGGTTCCTGGGCGGCGGGGCCGACGGCGGCTGGTTCGCCTACGCCCC
>DASRJN010000360.1:0-2251 GCA_035649455.1 Acidimicrobiales bacterium | reverse complement strand
GACCATTCGCCCGGCCCCAGCACCGCCAGCGCGAGGCCGCAGAACGTGAGGGTCATCACGTACTCCCAGCCCTCGCCGGGCCGGAAGATGAAGAAGCCGTTGCCCCGGTGGTTGGTGATCCAGGCCACCAGCATCACCCCGATGACCGCGGCGCCGCCGAGCGGGGTGAGCAGGCCGAGGATCAGCGCGATGCCGCCGGCCACCTCGGTCAGGCTGGCCAGCCAGGCGTGCACGATGCCGGGGCGCATGCCGAGGCTCTCGAACCAGCGGGCGGTGCCGGCGATCTTCCCGCCGCCGTAGATGTGGTTGAGCCCGTGGGCCAGCATGACTGCCCCGACCGCCACGCGGAACACGAGCAGGGCGAGGTTGATCGAGTCGACGTCGCTCACGGGGCGAGACCCTAGTGGCCTGTCCCTGACAACCCGTCAGGACTCCCAGGCCACGAGCGGGCCGGCGACGTCGAGCAGCGGCGGGGGGATGGCCAGGTCGCCGTCCCAGACCACGACCTCGACCCCGGGCACGTTCTCGGGCGTGTCGGTGACGAGCAAGACTGGCCGGCCCTCGGCCGCCGCCAGGCGGGCAGCCCGCTCGGCCCGGCCGGGCTCGGTGGTGGCGGGGACGATGACACTGCCGGGCTCGACCGTCGGCCAGGTGCGGGCGACCCAGAACCCCACCAGCCCCGGTGGCGCCACCACGACTCCACCGGGAGCGAGCCCCAGGCTCAGCGCCCGGGCGCGGGCCGCGGGCGTGGCCGGATCGTCGTACAGCGGGCCCACCACGGCGGCCAGGTCGGTGTAGAGCCGGGGCCGGGCGGGCGTGGCCGGCGGATGAGGCCAGGCTTCCCCGAACGCCGCCAGCCCCGCAGGGTCGACGTCGACCACCTCGGCCCGCCCCTCCCAGGGCCGGCGGGTCACCTCGGCAGGATCGAGGCCCGAGGTGACCAGCACGTCGACGTCCCCCAACCCGGCCAGCTCGAAGTCACGCGCCTGCAGCCCCGCCGTGCCGCCGTGATACGGCGAGTCCCAGCGGAACACCCCCTTGGCTCCCCAGGTGTTGATGGCCGCCACCCCCAACCGCTCGGCCAGGATCCGCACCCCGTCGACGTGGGCGAGCACGCCGGGACCGACCAGGAAGCCGACGGAGGGGTGCGTCACGGGCGGCATCGTAGGACGGGCACCATGGAGGCGATGACGGTCCTGGATCCCGACGACGACGCCTTCGGCGCCGCCCTGGCCGACCATGCGGCCGGGCGTGATGGCACCGAGTTGGTCCTGGAGGTCGACGACGGCTATCGCACGCCGGCGCTCCCGCCGGTCGCGTTCTTCCTCCCCGAGTCGTCGTGGGGGCCCGCGGAGCGCGAGGTCCTCGCCCACGCCCCGGCCACCGGCCCCGTGCTGGACCTCGGCGCCGGCGCGGGCCGGCACGCCCTGTGGTTCCAGTCCCGGGGCCACGAGGTCACGGCGGTCGACGCCTCCCCCGGAGCGGTCGAAGTGTGCCGCTGCCGCGGCGTCGCCGATGCCCGCCTGGGCGACCTCACCGACCCGCCGGCCGACCAGCCGTGGGCCACGGTGCTGCTCATGTGCGGCAACCTGGGCCTCGCCGGCGGTTGGGACGAGACCCGTGCCCTGCTCACCCGCCTTGCCGCCATCTGCGCGCCCGGCGCGGTGGTCATCGCCGACACCGTCGACCCGACGGCGCTCGGCGACGAGCACTCCCGGACGCACGTCGCCGGCAACCTCGCGGCCGGCCGTCCTGCCGGCCAGACCCGGCTCCGCCTCCACTACGGCAGCTGGACCAGCCCCTGGTGGGATCAGCTCAACGTCCCGATCGCCGACGTCGCCCCCCTGGTGGCCGGCACCGGCTGGACGGTGGTCACCCACCTGGTGGCGACGGTCGACCACTACGTCGTCCTGCGACAATGGGCGTGATGTCGGACGGATCGCTCGCCGAAGGGCAGGCGGCGCTCGGAGCCGGTCGGTGGGCGGAGGCCCGGGACGCGTTCGAGGCGGTGCTGGCCGAACGCGAGTCGGCGGAGGCGTCGGCCGGGCTGGGGGCGGCGCTGTGGTGGCTCGGGGAGAGCGCCGCGGGGGTCACCCAGGGGTCGCGGGCCTACGCCTTGTTCCGCCGGAACGGAGACCTGGCGGGGGCGGTGCAGAGCGCCGTGTGGCTCGGCATCACCTACAAGGCCGACTTCGCCAACTTCGCCGCCGCCAACGGCTGGCTGGGGCGGGCCGAGCGGTTGCTGGGGGAC
>DASRJN010000359.1:0-2185 GCA_035649455.1 Acidimicrobiales bacterium | reverse complement strand
GGGGCCCTCCACCGGGAGATCGAGCTCCGCAACTTCGTCGAAGCGTTCGGGTTCATGACCATGGTGGCCATCGAGGCCGAAAAGCTGAACCACCACCCCGACTGGTCCAACTCGTGGAACAAGGTGGTGATCGACATAGCGAGCCACTCGGAGGGCGGCATCACCGACCAGTGCTTCGCGCTGGCCGCGGCCGTCAACAAGGCGCTGGGCGAGTAGCTCGACCAGCTACGAGGAGACTTGCTCGTCGAGGCCCTGGAGCAGGGTGTTCCAGGAGAGGGTGGCGCATTTGATGCGCACCGGGAACTTGACCACGCCGCGGAGGGCCTCCAGGTCGCCCAGCTTGACGTTGTCGTCCTCGGCGGTGGCGGGCTCGGCGCCGTCGCCGTCGAAGCCGTCGCCGTCGAGCGACTGCTCGTGGATCGACATCATGCCCTTGAACGCCCGGGACAGGGCGCGGACCTCGGCGAGGGTCTTGCCCTTCACGGCCGACGACATCATCGAGGCCGAGGACTGGCTGATGGAGCAGCCCTGGCCGCCGATGCGGATGTCGCGCACCACGTTGTCCTCGACGTCCAGGTAGAGGACGATCTCGTCCCCGCAGAGCGGGTTGAAGCCCTCGACCCGCGTGGCCGGGGGAGAGCTCAGCTCGCCGCGGTTCCGCGGGTTGCGGTAGTGGTCGAGGATGATCTCTCGGTAGAGGTCTTCGAGGCCGGGCATGCGGGTTTCGATCCTATCGGCGGGTGCTAGGACCCGAAGAAGTCCGCCGCCGCCACGATGGCGTCGCCCAGGGCGTCGACGTCGGACTCGTCGTTGTAGACGTACAGGCTGGCGCGGGCTGTGGCGGCGACGCCCAGCTCCTTCATCAGCGGCTTGGCGCAGTGGTGGCCGGCCCGCACGCACACGCCCCGCTCGTCGAACACCTGGGTGAGGTCGTGAGGGTGCAGGTCGCGGTAGGTGAACGACATCACGCCGCCCCGCTCGGCCGGCTCGGACGGCCCGTGGACGACCAGGTCGCCGCCGAAGCGCTCGGTCAGGCTGCGCAGCGCGTAGCCGGTCAGCGCCACCTCGTGGGTGCGGATCGCCTCCATGCCCAGGGTGCCCAGGTAGTCGACCGCGGCGCCCAGGCCCACGGCTTCGGCGATGGGCGGCGTGCCCGCCTCGAACTTCCAGGGCAGCTCGTTGGGGATGAACCCTTCCTTGGTCACGTTGAGGATCATCTCGCCGCCGGTGAGGAAGGGCGGGGTGTCGTCGAGGATGGCCTCGGTGCCCCACAGCACGCCGATCCCCGTGGGGCCGAGCATCTTGTGGCCGGTGAAGGCGGCGAAGTCGGCGCCCCACGCCCGGACGTCGGTGGGCAGGTGTGGCACATACTGGCTGGCGTCGACCACCGCGATGGCGCCGGCGTCGTGGGCCACCTGCACCAGGCGCTCGACCGGGTTGATGGTGCCCAGCACGTTGGACATCGCTGCGAACGACACCACCCGGGCCCCGTCCACCAGCCGGTCGAGGTCGGTGAGGTCGAGGTGGCCGTCGGGCCCGACCGGGATCCAGCGCAGCTCGATGCCGATCTCGGAGCGCAGCTGGTGCCACGGGACGATGTTGGCGTGGTGCTCCAACTCGGTGATCACCACGGGATCGCCGGCCCGCAGGTGGGCCCGGCCCCAGGCCTTGGCCACCAGGTTGAGCGCCTCGGTGGCGTTCTTGGTGAAGACCACCTCGCGGTCGGAGCGGGCACCGATGAAGCGGGCCACCTTGGCCCGGGCGCCCTCCAGCGCCGCGGTCGCCTCCTCGGCGATCAGGTAGGTGCCGCGGTGGACGTTGGCGTTGGACTGCTCGTAGAAGCGGTCGATGGCTTCGAGGACCGCCCGCGGCTTCTGCGATGTGTTGGCCGAGTCGAGGTACACGAGCGGCTGCCCCCGCACCACCCGTTCGAAGATGGGGAAGTCCTTCTTGATGCGCTCGACGTCGAGCGCATCGCTGGGAGTCGGTTCGGTCACGACGCTGTCACCTCTGCCACCTCGGGTCCGGCGGCGCCCCGCCAGGATTCATAGCCCTCACGCTCCAGCTGCTCGGCCAGCTCGGGGCCGCCACTGTCGACGATGCGACCGTCGATGAGGATGTGCACCCGGTCGGGCTGCAGGTAGTTCAGCAGCCGCTGGTAGTGCGTGATGGTGAGGACCCCCAG
>DASRJN010000358.1:0-16572 GCA_035649455.1 Acidimicrobiales bacterium | reverse complement strand
GATCGCCCTCCGGCGGCTCGATCTTCACCACGTCGGCTCCCCAGTCCCCGAGCACCGCCGCAGCCGCGGGCCCTGCGACCCACTGGCCCACCTCGACGACCTTCACCCCTTCCATCGGTCCAGGCATGGGCGCACCCTAGGTCCCTAGGCGGCTAGGTCGTCGATCAGCTCCGAAACGATCTCCTGAGAGCTCAGCCGCCAGCCCACCCGGCGGTCGGACCGTGCGCCCCGCCCGGGCTTGGCCCGATCGGCGGCCAGGTGGAGCAATGCCTTCCACAACGCCCACCCGCGCGCCCGCGCCCAGGCGAACGGCTCGACGGGCACTCCGGCCTTGAACCGCTGCTCCTTGTCCACCTGGGCGGCGTACGGGTCGGCGCTCGGCAGCCGGACCGACATGGTCTCCCCGAGCCGGAACGTCGTGTTGTCCCATCCGTCCAGGGCCACCTTGCCGACCGGAAGCCCGGCCCACTGCGGGAACTGGCTCGCCACGAGCCGCTCCACCAGCTCGACCGTGATGTCCCCCTTCAGCACCACCCGAGTGTGGCAAGCGGCCCGGGCGCGCTCCGATGGATTTCGGCCGCTCAGCCTGGGCGCTGGCCCAGGCCGCGCTCGCGGCCGAGGACGATGGCGTGGGAGCGGTCGGCCACGTTGAGCTTGGTGAAGACGTTGGAGACGTGGTTGCGGACCGTCTTGGGGCTGAGGACCAGGCGGCGGGCGATGGCCTGGTTGTCGAGGCCCTGGGCGATGAGGTCGAGGATGTCGTACTCCCGCTGGGTCAGCTCGGCGAAGGGGCGGCCGGCCGAGCCGCGCCGCCGGGTGAGAGCCAGCTCCGTCACGGCCTGGGCCATGTCGTGGTCCAGCACGACGTCGCCCGCGGCTGCGGCCCGCAGCGCGTGCTCCAGCCGGTCGGGATCGGCGCCCTTCACCAGGTAGCCCGCGGCGCCGTCCCGCAGCGCGGTGAGCGCGTGGTCGTGATCCTCGGACATGGTCAGCATGATGACCTTGACCGCGGGATGGTGGGTGGCCAGCCAGCGGTTGACCTCGAGGCCGGACTCGTCCGACAGCCGCACGTCCAGCAGCACGATGTCCGGACGGGTGGACGCCACCAGGTCGGCGACCTCGGCCGCGCTCTGGGCCTCGCCCGCCACCTCGATCCCCGCCATCTCGGCGATGGCCACGGCCAGGCCCATGCGGTACATGGGGTGGTCGTCGACGATGGCGATACGCAGCACCGCCTCGGGCCCACTCATGGCAACGCCGCCGGGAGCCGGATGTGCAGGTGGGTGCCGGACCTCGGGCCGCGGACCACCTCGACGGCGCCGCCCAGCTCGGCGGCCCGCTCCCGCATGGCGGTCAGGCCCACGCCGTCGGACCGCTGGTGGTCGATGCCGATCCCGTCGTCGATGACGTCGATCTCGACCGGGTCGTCGGTCACGATGCGCACCCAGCAGCGCCCGGCATGGGCGTGGCGCACGACGTTGGTGAGCGCTTCGGTGACGATCCGGTAGGCCGCCACCTCGACTGCGGCCGGCAGCGGAGCGGGGGCGTCGGGCAGCGAGAGCCGGATGTCGAGGTCGCCGGCGAACCGGCGGGAGAACTCGGCCACTGCGCCGGTCAGGCCGAGCTGGTCGAGGGCGGTGGGGCGGAGGTCCCGCACGATCCGCTTGATCTCGTGCACCACCCCGTCGACCTCGTCGGCCAGGCGGGCCAGCAGGGCCGGCGACGGCGGGGACGAACCGGCCGCGGTGGCGCGGTCGAGCTGGCGCACCGCGGTGCGCAGCCCGAGCGAGACCCCGGTGAGGGTGGGACCGACCCCGTCGTGCAGGTCGCGCCGCAGCCGGCGACGCTCCTCCTCGCGGGCGGACACCACCGCCAGGCTGGAGCGGCGCAGGTCGGCCGCCAGGCGCACCCAGCTCACGGCCAGGCTGAGCGGGCCGGCGAGCTGGTCGAGCATCTCCGCCTCGCGGGTGCGCATGGCGGCGGCGTCGTCCCAGCCCACCACCAGCCGGCCGACGACCTCGTCACGGTGGTGCAGGACCACCTCGCGGCGATGAGTGGTGTCGCCACCCACCGACGCCGCCTGCTCCCACCCGCCGCCGGGCACCGCCAGGTCGATGGCGATGGCGTCGAAGCGCAGGCCCCGGTGCAGGCTGCGCACCAGGGCGGGCAGCAGGTCATCGCCGGTGTCGGTGCCGACGTGGTCGACGATGCGCTGCACCACGGCGAGGGCGTCGTCCCGCGAGCCGAACACCAGCCGGTCGACCAGCTGGCGGATGCGCCGCCGCGCCGGTTCGATCGCCAGCGCGATGGCCCCGGTGGCCGCCACCAGCAGCCACGTCGGGCCGCTACCTCCCACCAGCCGGCCCAGCCCGGCCACGATGACGGTGTAGATCACGACGATCCCCGCCGCGAACAGCGCCCACTCCAGGCCCCGGTGGGACAGCTGCTCGGCATCGGAGGGCACGCGGCGCAGCTCGCCGATGAGCGCGCCCACCACCAGCAACGGCACCGTGGCGATCAGCAGGACGGCCCATACCACGTCGTGCCCCGCCAGCGACCAGTCGACCAGGTCGAGCCCACTCGGCACGACCGCCAGCCACGCCACCACGGCGCCGGCCAGCAGCCACCCGGCCAGGGGATCGCTCGCGGCCCCCCGTCCGCTCCACCACCCGAGGGCCAGCACCGCGATCCAGACCAGCCCGATCCCGGCCACCACCCCCGCCACGACCGTCTCCCCGCTCGACCAGCCCGCCGCGCTCGCCACCACCAGGACCACCGTCGCCACCATCGCCACCGCGAGCAACCCGATGGCCGACCGGTCCGACGCCGGCGCCAACACGCCCACGCCCGCCCGCCGGCCCGCCGGCCGCGCCACCGCTCCCACGGCGCCGACCGTGCCCACCCCGCCGACTGCGTCCCCGGCGTCGGCCGCGTCCATGGCGTTGACCGTGCCGAGCGCGCCAACTCCGCCAACTGCGTCCACCGTGCCGACTGCGTCCACCGTGCCGACTGCGTCCACCGTGCCGACTGCGTCCACCGTGCCGATTTCGTCCGCTGCGTCGGCTGCGTCGACCGTGCCGATCTCGTCGACGGCGTCGAGTGCGTCCACCCCGCTGGCTTCGCCGATCGCGCCGAGCGCATCCGACGTGTCGACTGCGTCCACTAACCCGACTTCATCCGCTGTGTCGGCTGCGTCCGCTGCGGTGGTTCCCCGGTTCGACTGGGGGGTCACCGCGCCCGCCGGGCCCGGGGGGCCGGACGTGCCCGCGAGGCTCTGTCGGCGGCCGGACGGTCGGGCTGCCAGGACGAGCGTGCCGGGGAGCACGGCGACCAGCACTGCGGCCGCGAGGGGGAGCGCCCAGGTGTCGGCGTCGGCCAGGCCGGGCCAGCGGGGCGGGCCCGGGACCGATGCCTCGTAGCCCCGGTACTGGACGGCCAGCACCACCACCAGGGAGCCGGCGCCCACCACGGCCAGCGCGCTGCCCACCGCCCACCGGCCCGGACGCGTCACCAGCAGGACCCCGGCCAGCGAGTAGGTCAGGCCGGTCACCAGCCAGGCCACCAGCCACCAGTTCTGGCCCTCCGGCTCCGCGCCCTCGTTGGCGGCCCGCAGCCCGACCACCACCGCGCCGGCCGCGACGACCAGGGCGGTGACCGCGGCGGCGGCCCAGGCCGGCCCGAGGCCCGCCCAGGGTGGACGCTCCGTCGAGCGATCGTCGCTCTCCTCCATCCGCACACCTCCGGGCCTGCACCTGAACGTAGGGCGGCCGGTGTCCCGGGCGAATGGTACCCGTGTCCCGATTCGCGCCCGGGGAGAAGCCGGGACCGCCGCCTCGTGCCCCCGGGACACCAGGCGGCGCAGGCTCGGTGCCACTCGACATCACGGACGAGAGGAGCCGGAGATGCACCCCAAGCTGTTCACCGCCGTCGTGGTCGCGCTCGCGGCAACGATGGCCCTCCCTGCCGCCATGGCCCAGGCGAGCGACGACCTACAACCGGAGCTCGTGGGCCGGGCGGTCCTTCCCGCCGAGGCGCTGGCCGCGGGCGCGCCGTCGGGCGCGGCCTTGGCCGGAGTGCGGAACGGGATCACCTTCCCGCGGCCCAGCCAGCCCGTCGAGGGGTTCTCGGCGGTGGTCGCGGGGCGGCGACCGGGCGAGTACCTGGCCATGCCGGACAACGGGTACGGCGCCAAGGCCACCTCGGCCGACTTCCTGATCCGCGCCTACTACGTGCGGCCCGAGTTCAAGACCGCACGCGGCGGCAACGGGACGATCGCGGTCGACAGCCAGTTCATCGAGTTCCGGGATCCCGACCACCTGATCGGGTTCCCCATCGTGAACGAGGCCACCTCGGAGCGGCGGCTGACCGGGGCCGACATCGATCCCGAGTCCCTGCAGCGGGGAACCAACGGCGACCTGTGGGTGGGCGACGAGTTCGGCCCGTGGATCCTGCACTTCGACGCCACCGGCCGGCTGCTCGATCCGCCCTTCGCTACGCCCGGCGGGCTCATGTCACCGAACAACCCGCACCTTGGCGGCAACCCGGCGACGCAGCCCAACAGCCGGGGCTACGAGGCCATGGGCATCAGCACCAACGGCGCGTTCCTGTACGCGGCACTGGAGGGCGCCACCGTCGCCGACGGCGGAGGCTCCACCCGGCGGATCGTGTTCGAGTTCAGCACCAGGGACAAGGCGTTCACCGGGCGGACCTGGGAGTACCGGACCGAGCAACCCGGGCACTTCGTGTCGGACATGTGGGTCATCGACAAGCACCACGTCCTGGTCATCGAGCGGGACGGCGGGAGCGGGCAGACGGCCTTGTTCCGCAACGTCTACGTGGTCGACCTGACCGCGGTGGACGCAGGCGGGGCGTTGGTGAAGACGGTCGCGGTCGACCTCGCCGCCATCCCCGACCCGGACCTCGTGTCGTTGCCGCCGCTCCGACCGGGCGACGTGGGCCTGGGCAATCCCTTCCGCGTGACGTGCGAGTCGGTCGAGTCGGTCTACGCGATCAGCGACGCCGAGCTGCTGATCACCTGCGACAACAACCTGCCCAACACGGGCCGGAACCCGACCATCGCGGATGACAACGAGATGATCGTCGTGCAGGTGCCCTCGCTGAGCGAGACCTGAGCGATCTGGCGGGGGAGGAGGTCCTCGGCCGGCCGGCCGGGGACCTCCTCTCGCGTCACGCCCGAGGGTCAGCCCACTGCGTCGAGGGAGGCGGCGAGCACGTCGAGCGCCTCGCCGGCCTCGTCGTCGGTCACGGTCATGGCCGGGGCCATGCGGATCACGTTGCCGTGCAGGCCGCCCTTGCCGACCAGCAGGCCCCGCTCCCGGGTCTCCTCGAGCAGGCGGCCCGCGGCCACCGGGTCGGGATCCTCGGCCCCCGGGACGACCAGCTCGATGGCCAGCATCAGGCCCCGCCCGCGCACGTCGCCGATCACCGGGTGGGCGTCGGCGAGGTCGCGCAGCCCGGACAGCAGCCGGTCACCCAGCTTGGCCGCGTTGGCCTGGAGGTCGTGGTCGAGCAGGTAGTCGAGCGTGGCGCCGGCGGCGGTGGTGGCCAGGGGGTTGCCGCCGAAGGTGGAGATCGAGCTGGTGGTCACGGCTTCCATCACGTCGCCGCGGCCGACGACGCCGCCGATCGCGAGGCCGTTGCCGAGCCCCTTGGCAAAGGTGATCAGGTCCGGCTCGACGCCGTGGGCCTGGAAGCCCCAGAAGTGGTCCCCGGTCCGGCCCCAGCCGGTCTGCACCTCGTCGGACACGAACAGCCCGCCGTGCTCGGCCACCACCTCGGCGAGGGCGCCGAGGAGGCCGTCCGGACCGGACGTGAACCCGCCCACGCCCTGGATGGGCTCGGCCAGCAGGCAGGCGATCTCGCCGCTGGTGGTGGTGGCCACGGTCCGCCGCAGGTCGTCGACGCACGCGGCGATGTATGTGGCGTCGTCGAGGTGGCGGTAGGGGCTGCGGTAGCGGTAGCCGCCCTCGACGTAGGCCACGCGGAACGGGGTCAGCGGCGTGGCCGACCAGCCCCGGTTGCCCGTCACGGCCAGCGGGCCGAACCCACGACCGTGGTAGGAGTTGCGCATCGCCAGCACCTGCTGCGATCCCCGATGGTTGGTGGCGAGCGTGAGCGCGGTGTCGTTGGCCTCGCTGCCCGAGTTGCAGAAGAAGACCTTGGCGTCGGGGATGCCGGACAGCCGGGCGATCTTCTCTGCCAGCTCCACCTGCGAGCGGATCAGGTAGAGCGTCGAGGTGTGGACGATCCCCGAGTCGACCTGGCGGCGCACCGCATCGGAGATCTCGGCGACGTCGTAGCCGATCGAGTTCGTGAGGATGCCGCCGAAGAAGTCCAGGTAGGACCGACCCTCGCCGTCCGTGACGCGGCGCCCACGACCGGAGCAGATCTCGATCGGCTGGTCGTATAGAAGGGCGATCCACGAAGGGATCACCGCCCGGTGCCGGCTCAGCAGCTCCGCGTCGCTCATGTCGCCTCCCCGGGTCCGGCGTGCCTGGCGAGGCTACGCCGCCGCGCTCCGCGGGCGCCCGCTACCTGATAACGGTGTCGGGTTGGAGCCCGATGGCGGCCAGCCACAGGGCCGCGAGGGTCTCGGAGGCGGCGACCACGTCGTGCGCGCTACGGCCGGGGCCCTCGCCCTCGACGAACCAGCGCTGGCCGAACTCCTCGAGCATGGCGGTGAGGGCGGCGGCCGCGATCTCCGGGTCGATGTCAGGGCGGGCGCCGGCGGCCTCGATGCCCTGGCGGACGCGCGCCTGGCGGCGGGCCCGCTCGCGGCGGCGGGTCTCGGCGATCTCGGGGTCGATGGTGGCGGCGTCGTGCCAGACCTTGGCCAGCTCCAGGTGTTCTACATGGTCGGACAGGTACCAGAAGATCTCGGCCCTGATCCGGTCGGCCAGGTTCTGGCTCCGGAGGCGGGGGAGGCGGCTGTCGACGTCGGAGACCTGGCGGGTGAGGTCGACGAGGATGGCGCGGCGGCTGGCGAAGTACTCGTAGAACGTGCCGTGGCCCACGCCCGCGGCCCGGACGATGTCGGGGACGCTGGTGTTGTGGTAGCCGTTCTCGGCGAACAGCCGGGAGGCAGCCTGCAGCAGGGCGCGGCGGGTCTGCTCGCCCCGGGTCGTGAGCCGCTTCACCGCCATGGCCGGTGACTATACGGCTAATGTCGACACCGCTGTCGGCTCTGGAGAGGAGGACCGGATGTCGAGCTGGAACTTCGCCGACCTGTGGGAGGTCTGTGCGGACGTGCGGGGCGAGGCCCCGGCGGCGGTCCACGGCGATCAGACCGTCAGCTGGGCGGACTTCGACCGCCGGGCCGACGGCGTCGCCGCGGCCCTGCTCGATGCGGGGCTGGCGCAGCAGGACAAGGTGGCGCAGTACCTGTACAACGGCCCCGAGTACATGCAGGGCGTGTACGCCTGCTTCAAGGCCGGGATGGTACCGGTCAACACCAACTACCGATATGCCGACGACGAGCTGGTGTACCTGTGGGACAACGCCGACGCCGCCGCGGTCATGTTCCACGGCAGCTTCGTCCCCTCCGTCGAGCGGATCCGCAGCCGGCTGCCCAAGGTGAAGCTGTGGCTGTGGGCCGACGACGGGACCGAGCCCCGGCCCGACTGGGCCCTCGACCTCCACGAGATCGCCGAGGCCCAGAAGGCGGGGGAGGGCCCGGTCCGCGGGCCGTGGGGCCGGTCCGGGGACGACCGGTGGTTCCTCTACACCGGCGGCACGACCGGGTGGCCCAAGGGCGTGATGTGGGACCAGGACACGCTGGCCCGGCTCATCACCGGCACCAACCCGGTGCCGCTGGGCGACGAGACCACCGTGGACGACCACCGCGCCCAGCTCGTGGCGACCGCTGAGGCCCCACCCGTGCTGCTGCCGGCGGCGCCCCTCATGCACGGCACCGGCCACATGATGTCCCTGGGCCAGCTCACCCTGGGCGGGTCCGTGGTCACCTTGCCGGAACGCTCGCTCGATCCCGAGGCCATCTGGCAGGCCTGCGCCGACAACGGCGTGACGGTGCTGGTCATCGTGGGCGACGCCTTCGCCCGTCCGCTGCTCGGCGCGCTCGATGCCCAGCCCGATCGGTGGGACCTGTCCCGCGTGGCGGTGATCGTCTCGTCCGGGGTCATGTGGAGCCAGCCGGTCAAGGAGCGGCTCATCGAGCACCTGCCCCAGGTGCTCATCTTCGACTCGCTGGGCAGCTCCGAGGCGGTGGGCATGGCCACCAGCCTCTCGTCGAAGGGCACGGTGACGGGCACGGCCCGCTTCGCCCTGGGGGCGTCGGCGGTGGTGGTCACCGACGACGGCCGCCAGGTCGAGCCGGGCTCGGGGGAGATCGGCCGGCTCGGCGTCAGCGGCCTGCTGCCGGTGGGCTACTACAAGGACGAGGTCAAGACGGCCGCCACCTTCCAGGTCCTCGACGGCGTGCGCTACTCGCTGCCGGGCGACTTCGCCACGGTCGAGGCCGACGGCAGCGTGACCCTGCTCGGCCGGGGCTCGGTGTGCATCAACACCGGGGGCGAGAAGGTCTTCCCCGAGGAGGTCGAAGAGGTGCTCAAGACCGCGCCCGGGGTGATCGACGCGGTGTGTGTGGCGGTGCCCGACGACCGCTTCGGCGAGGCCATCTGCGCCATCGTCGAGCCCCGGGCCGGGACCACCGTCGACGACGCGGCCGTGATCGCCCACGTCAAGGGGCACCTGGCGCACTACAAGGCGCCGCGCCACGTGCTGGTCCGGGAGGTCATCGGCCGGGCCCCCAACGGCAAGGTCGACTACAAGGGCCTCACGGCCTGGGCGCGGGAGCAGGTGGCGTGACCTACGACGAGCTGCGCTACGAGACCGCCGGCGACGTGGGCGTGATCACGCTGGACCGGCCCAACGCCCGCAACGCGCTGACGTATACCACGTACCGCGAGCTGGAGGACGCGGTGCGGACGACCCAGGCGCGCTGCCTGGTGATCACCGGTGCCGACCCCGCGTTCTGCGCGGGCGACGACGTCAAGCTGCTCATGGCGCCGACGGGCGAGCGGGCCGCGGCGAGCCGCGAGGCCCCGGTGGTGCAGCCGCGGCTCACCCCGGCGGCCGCCGCCCTGCTGGGCACCGACGTGCCGGTGGTGGCCGCCGTGAACGGGGCCGCGGTGGGCTGGGGCATGGAGCTGGCGCTCATGGCCGACATGCGCGTGGCGTCCGAGCGGGCCCGCTTCGGCGAGCTGTTCGTCAAGCGGGGCCTGTGCTGCGACGTGGCCGGGCTGGGCCGGCTGGCCTCGCTGGTCGGCCGCGAGCGGGCCGCCGAGCTGCTGTTCACGGGCCGGATCATCGACGCCGAGGAAGCGGGCGCCATGGGGCTGGTCAGCCGGGTCGTGCCCCACGACGAGCTGCTCCCCACCGCGCTGGCCCTGGCCGATCGGATCGCTGCCAACCCCCCGTTGGCGGTCCGGAAGCTCAAGCAGGGCCTACGCCAGGCCCTCGATCCCGATTGGGAAGCGCTCGGCCGCTGGGTCAGCACCAGCCTGGGCGAGCTGTTCCGCACCGAGGACCACCGCGAAGGGGTGGCCTCCTTCCTGGAGCGGCGCGAGCCGCACTTCGTCGGCCGGTAGCCGCACCCACCCCGAGAGAAAGGCGCCCGCGTGGACTTCGAGATCCCCAAGGACCTGGCCGACTACCTCGTCGAGCTCGACGACTTCATCGAGCGCGAGATCCGGCCGCTGGAGGAGCAGGACGACAACATCCGCTTCTTCGACCACCGGCGGGAGCACGCCCGCACCGACTGGGACCGTGGCGGGCTGCCGCGGCGCGAGTGGCGGGCGCTGCTCGGCGAGGCCCGCCGCCGGGCCGACGCCGCCGGCCACTACCGCTACCCGTACCCCAAGGAGTACGGCGGCCAGGACGGCACCAACCTGGGCATGGCCGTGATCCGCGAGCACCTGGCGCACCGCGGCCTGGGCCTGCACTGCGACCTGCAGAACGAGCACGCCATCGTGGGCAACAACGTGGGCCTGCTGCTCATGGCCATCTACGGCACTGACGAGCAGAAGGACACGTGGATCGACGACCTGGCCGAGGCCCGGCGGGGCTTCGCCTTCGGGATCACCGAGCCCGAGCACGGCTCCGACGCCACCCACATGGAGACCCGCGCGGTGCGCGACGGCGACGAGTGGGTCATCAACGGCGAGAAGATCTGGAACTCGGGGATGGACGCCGCCTCCCACGACCTGATCTTTGCCCGCACCTCCGGCGAGGCGGGCGACGGCGAGGGCATCACCGCCTTCCTCACGCCCACCGACAGCCCGGGTTTCGAGATCCTCGAGTTCCTGTGGACGTTCAACATGCCGACCGACCACGCCCACGTCCGGTTCACGGATGTGCGGGTGCCGCACGAGGCGATCTTCGGGGGCGAGGGCCGGGGTCTGCAGGTCGTGCAGCACTTCTTCAACGAGAACCGCATCCGCCAGGCCGCCTCCAGCCTCGGCGCCGCCCAATTCTGCATCGACCGGGCCGTCGAGCACGCCAAGGTGCGCAAGCCCTTCGGCAAGCCGCTGGCCACCAACCAGGGCATCCAGTTCCCGCTGGTCGAGCTGCAGACCCAGGCCGAGATGCTGCGGGCGCTGATCCACAAGACCGCCTGGGGGATGGACACCTACGGGCCGTTCTCCCAGTCCAAGCAGGTGTCGATGTGCAACTACATCGCCAACCGGCTGTGCTGCGACGCCGCCGACCGCGCCATGCAGGTGCACGGGGGCATGGGCTACTCGCGCCACACCCCGTTCGAGCACATCTACCGCCACCACCGGCGCTACCGCATCACCGAGGGCGCCGAGGAGATCCAGATGCGCCGGGTGGCGGGCTACATGTTCGGCTTCATGTCCCAGACCGAGCCCAAGGGGGTCACACGCACGTGATCAGCGACGACGAGCTGTCGACGAGGGCCCGCGCCCTGGCCGGCGCGGTGGAACCGTTCGCCGGCCAGGTCTACTTCTCGCCCGAGTGCCACGACGCCTACCAGGCGCTCGGGTTCGGTCCCAGCCCCGGCGAGTTCGGCGGCGTCGCCGGGCCCGACGGGTGCGCCTACTTCACCAGCCGCGGCTCGGTCATGGGCCAGGTGCCGGGCGAAGTCGTCGCCGCCGCCTTCGGCGTGTTCAACCCCGCGGTGGTGGTCCCGCTGGTCGCCCAGGGGTGGGGCCACACCGATGCCGCCACCATCTGCGACGCCCGCACCGACGGTGCCGTGGGCCAGCTCCGGCGGATCCTGGGCGCGAGCCCGGCCGGCGCGGAGCGGGCCAATGCGCTGCTGGCGCGGGCGGTAGAGCCGCTCCGGCCCGAGGGCAAGCCGCTCTACGGCGGCCTGGCGTCGCTCGGAGTGCCGGGCGAGCCGCTGGCCGGCGCCTGGCGCCAGGCCGACATGCTGCGGGAATACCGGGGTGACGCTCACATCGCGGCCTGGACCACCGCCGGGCTCGACGCCACCGAGATCGGGCTGCTCACGGAGCTGTACTGGGGGCTGCCGATGCGGACCTACATCCGCACGCGGGCTTGGTCGGAAGCCGACCTCGACGCCGCCGAAGCCCGGCTCGCCGACCGGGGCCTGGTCGACGGGGGCGCGTTCACCGACCGGGGCCGGGCCGAGCGCGAAGCGATCGAGCAGGCGACCGACCGGCAGTGCCGGCCGTTCATCGAGGCCCTGGGCGACGACCTGGACGAGCTGCTCGGCATCCTGCTGCCATGGGGCAAGGCGATCCGTGCGGAGCACGGCTACCCGGCCTCCGGCCCGCACGACCTGGCCCGCGTCGGCACCGGAGGGGAGGTCGCGACATGACCATCGCCCGTCCCGAAGGCACGGGGACGAGCCCGTTCGACACCAGCGTGGCGCCCATCACCGCGTCGGATGACGAGATCCGCGCCTACCTGGCCGACGCCGAGGTCCCGCCGCTGCTGCCCGCCATCGCCTACGCCACCGGCGACCTCTCGCTGCTGCGCGACGACCTGCGGCCCGACCCGCTGCTGGTGGCCATGCCCCAGGGCGGCATGACCGAGGACCAGCTGGCGACGGCGCGGGAGCTGGCCGCCGAGGCGCTGATCCGCTTCCGGGACGGAGGCTCGGCCGCGTCCCCGCCGCCACCGGACGACGTGCTGCTGCGGATCCTGGAGCACGCGGTCGGCGGGGCCGAGATGGCCGAGTACCTCCCGCTGCTGGAGGAGGAGCTGGCCTACCGGGGCGAGGACCGCCGGGCGCCGGGATGGCACAAGGCCGAGGTGGCGGCGGACGTCGACTTCAAGGTGGCGGTGATCGGCGCCGGCATGTCCGGCCTGCTCGCGGCCCACCGGTTGCAGCAGGCGGGCGTCGAGTTCGTGATCCTCGAGAAGGACATCGAGGTCGGTGGCACCTGGTACGAGAACACCTATCCGGGCTGCCGGGTCGACAACCCGAACCACAACTACAGCTACGCCTTCGCCCAGCGCCACGACTGGCCGTTGCACTTCTCCACCCAGGACGTGCTGCTCGACTACCTGCAGCACTGTGCCGAGGCCTTCGGGCTGCGGCCGCACATCCGCTTCGGGACCGAGGTCGTCTCGGCCACCTGGTCCGAGCCCGAGGCCTTGTGGACGCTCCGGGTCCGCTCCGCCGGCGGCGGCGAGGAGACGCTGACCGCCCACGCGGTCGTCAGCGCGGTGGGGCAGCTGAACCGCCCGCGCTACCCGACCGAGATCGAGGGCTACGGGTCCTACGCGGGCCCGGCGTTCCACTCCGCCCGCTGGGACCATGACGTCGACCTGGCGGGCAAGCGGGTGGCGGTGATCGGCACCGGCGCCAGCGCGGTGCAGTTCATCCCCGAGATCGCGCCGGAGGTGGGCGAGCTGCTGGTGTTCCAGCGCACGCCGCCGTGGCTGGCCCCCACGCCCGACTACCACGACGAGGTGGAGCCCGGCCAGCGCTGGCTCTACCGGCACGTGCCGTCCTACAGCGAGTTCAACCGCTTCTGGATCTTCTGGCGCATGGGCGACGGCGCGCTCGAAGCGGTACGGGTCGACGAGGCGTGGGAGCCGAAGGACCGCGCGGTGAGCGCGGCCAACGACCTCGGCCGGATGATGTTCACCGCCTACATGGAGGCCGAGTTCGCCGACCGGCCCGACCTGCTGGAGGCGGTCCTGCCCACCTACCCGGTCGGCGCCAAGCGGATCCTGCGCGACAACGGGATCTGGCCCCGCACGCTCAAGCGCGACAACGTCCGCCTCCTCACCGACGGCATCGCCCGGATCACCCCTGGCGGCGTCGTCACCGCCGACGGGGTGGAGCACGAGGTCGACGTGCTGATCTACGGCACGGGCTTCACCGCCTCGGCCTTCCTCACGCCCATGCAGGTCACGGGGCGCGACGGCGTCGACCTGCACGAGCACTGGGCCGGCGACGCCCGCGCCTACCTCGGCATCACCGTGCCCGGCTTCCCCAACCTGTTCTGCCTCTACGGCCCCAACACGAACATCGTGGTGAACGGCAGCATCGTCTACTTCTCCGAGTGCGGAGTGCGGTACATCCTCGGCTGCCTCGGCCTGCTGCTCCGCCGCGACAAGCAACGGCTCGATGTGCGCAAGGACGTGCACGACGAGTTCAACGAGCGGGTCGACGCCCAGAACCGGGCCATGGCGTGGGGCCGGTCGGACGTCAACACCTGGTACAAGAACGCGCGGGGGAGGATCACCCAGAACTGGCCGTTCACCCTGCTCGAGTACTGGCAGCGGACCCGGGAGCCGAACCCGGAAGACTTCGTGCTGTCCTGAGCGCCCCGCGCTCCAGGCCGCCGCCGAGCGGCAGGTGGATGGTGAAGGTCGAGCCGCGCCCCGGCTCGCTCGCGGCGGTGACGGTGCCGCCGTGGGCCGCCACCAGCTGGCGGACGATGGCGAGCCCCAGGCCGCTGCCACCGGTCGCGCGGCTGCGGGAGGCGTCGCAGCGGTAGAAGCGGTCGAAGACGTGGGGTAGGTGGTCGGGCGCGATCCCGACGCCGGTGTCTCGCACGATCAGGACCGCGGTGCCGCCGGCCACCGCGGCGGTCACCGTGACCCGGCCGCCGGGGGGCGTGTAGCGCAGCGCGTTGTCGACCAGGTTGACGAGCACCTGGCGCAGGCGGTCGGGATCGCCCGCCACCGGCACCGGCTGGGCCGCGTCCGCCTCCAGCCGGACCTGCGCCGCGGCCGCGGCGCCGCGCTGGGCCGCCACCACCGCCCGGACCAGCTCGGCGGCATCGACCGGTTGGCGGTGCATCGTCAGGCGCCCGGCGTCGGCGAGCGCCAGCACCTGCAGGTCGTCGACCAGCCGGCGGAGCGTGGTGGCGTCGTCGAGCAGCGAGGCGACGAGCGCGTCATCGAGCGGCACCACCCCGTCCTGCGCGGCCTCCAGGTAGCCCTGGATGTTGGCCAGCGGCGAGCGCAGCTCGTGCGCCACGTCGCTCACCATCGCCCGGCGCTGCTCGGCGCCGGCCTCCAGCGAGTCGGCCATGGCGTTGAAGGCGTGGGCCAGGCCGCCGACCTCGTCGCGTCCCTTCACGGGCACCCGGGCACCGTGGTCTCCGGCCTGCATCCGCTCGGCGGCCCGGGTCAGGGCGCGGACGGGCCGCACCAGCCGCCGCCCGGCGACGACCGTCACCGCGGCGGCGACGGCCAGCACCCCGGCCACGGTGGCGGCGGTCCGGCCGCGGTCGGCCCCCCACAGGCTGTCGAACCGCGTCTCGGCCTCCGCCGTACCCAGGTAGAGCAGGGCCGGGTCGGCTCGGACCGCGTCGCGGGCGGTGTGGACCGCGCCGGCGAGGCACTGGGCCGCCCGGTCCTGGGGCGACGCCGCGCTCGTGGCCGGGTCGGCCTCGGCCTGGGCCAGGCACGCGACCACCCCGGCCTTGACCGCGGGCCCGAGGGCGGCCTCGGCCTCGCTGGGGGCGAACAGCGCGGGGTCCACGCATTCGTCGACCACGGCGGCGGGGACCAGGTCCCAGCCGAGGTCGTCCAGCCGGGAGGGCACGCGCGTGTCGGGGTCGAAGGGCCGGCTCGCGCCGTGGTCGCGCAGGCACTCGCCCGCCTGCCGGGCCAGCTCTTCTCGGGCGCGTCGCGCTTCGATGTCTTCGGGCGAGGCGGGCAGGGGGAGCGCCCGCGGGCGCCCGGAGGTGTCCGGAGGGTCGGACGTCAGGGGGCCGTCGCCCCCGGCCGTCGTCGTGGTCGCCCCGGTCGCACGGGACGCTGTCTCGGTGCTCGCCGCCAGCGGGTCGACCACGGCGGCCGGGGCTGCCGGCAACGCCGGTGGGTCGCCGTCGCCGGTCGCGGCGGAGTCGGCGAGGATCGTCCCGTCCGGCGTGGCCAGGGCGATGCGCTCGCCGGTCTCGGCCGCCAGGCCGGCCACGACCGCGCCCACGCCGTCCCAGGTGGCGTGGGTCTGGGCGAAGGCGACCAGCTCCTGGTGGATGTGGTTGTCGCGCTCCAGCGAGCGCTCGATGTCGCTGCGCAGCTCGTGGGTGGTGTCTCGTGTGATCAGCCACGCAGTGGCCGCCACGGCCAGGGCCGCTACCGCGAGTGAGACCGCGAGCAGGCGGAGCAGCAGGCTATGGCGCAGTGCCATCCGGGTCGTCCGCCAGCTTGTAGCCGACGCCGTACACCGTGAGCAGGTAGCGCGGCTCGGCCGGGTTGCGTTCGAGCTTGCGCCGCAGCTTCATGACGTGGGCGTCGATGGTGCGGTCCAGGGCGTAGTGGTCGAAGCCGAACGCCCGGGTGAGCAGGGCCTGGCGGGTGAACGCCCGCCCCGGCTGCTCGGCCAGGCAGGCCAGGATGGAGAACTGGGCCGGCGTGGCTTCGACCAGCGATCCCGCCATGCGCACCTCGTGGCGGACCGTGTCCACCTCCAGGTCGCCCACCCGGTGGCAGCCACCTGCGGCGCCGTCGCCCGTGGCCCTGGCGCGACGCAGGAGGGCGCGCACCCGGGCCACCAGCTCGCGGGGACTGTACGGCTTGGTCAGGAAGTCGTCGGCGCCGAGGTCCAGGCCCAGCAGCAGGTCGTCCTCGGTGGACCGGGCGGTGAGCATGAGGATGGGCACCTGCGACTCGGTGCGCAGGACGCGGCACACGTCGAGGCCGTCGACCCGGGGCATCATCAGGTCGAGGATCAGCAGGTCGGGCTGGCGCTGCCGCGCCTGGTCGATGGCGGCCCGCCCGTCGTGCACGACCGCCACCGCGTAGCCGTCGCGCTCGAGGTACGAGCGGATCAGGTGCGCCTGCTTGGGATCGTCGTCGGCGACCAGCACGCGGGCACTCACGGCGGTCATCCTCGCACGGGCCTCCGCCCGGCCCCATAGGCGCAGGGGAGGAACCACGGACATCTGACCGCGCCTTCACAGGTTCTTCACAGCCACCGCCGCATGGTGGCGTCCATGCCCACGCGACGCCTCCTGCTGGCCCTGCTCCCCCTGGCCTTTCCCGTTGCGCTCGCCGCCTGCAGCTCGGGCGGTGACGGCGGGGGGAGCGCGGGCGCCGATCCGGCCGGCCCTACCTCCGGCGGCGGGGGTGGGGCCG
>DASRJN010000357.1:0-15707 GCA_035649455.1 Acidimicrobiales bacterium | reverse complement strand
GGCTTCGTGGCCAACAACCTGGCGCTGCGGGATCTCGACGGCGTCGACTTCGTCGGCCTGGTCAACGCCGACTCGTTCGTGGAGCCCGGCTGGCTCCGGGCCCTGGTCGACGGCATCGACGGGGACGACCGGCTCGGCGCGGTGTCCGCCCGCATGGTGTTCGCGGACCGGTTCGTGGAGGTCGAGATCACCTCGCCCACCTTCGTGCCCGCGGGCGCCGACCACCGTGACCTGGGGGTGCGGGTGAGCGGCGTGCGGGTCGACGGCGTCGATCGCTGGCGCGACGCCCAGCTGGCCGAAGGCGGCTGGGGCATAGAGCACCGGCCCGACGGCAGCACGTTCCAGTGGACCGCGGCGCGGGCCACGCTGCGCGTGCCTGTGGGTGATGGCGCGACCCTGCCGGAACGGGTCGAGGTGGCGCTGAGCGCCGAGTCGCCCAAGCGGGTCGCCGTACGGTCGGGGGCGTCCGCGGCCGAGCTGGTGGTGGGCAGCGAGCGGCGCTGGCACCGGCTGCCGGTCTCGGGCCCGGCGGTCGACATCGTCAACAACGTGGGCTCGGTGCTCATCGAGGGCGGCTACGGGGCCGACCGCGGCTACCTGGAGCCGGACGAGGGCCAGTACGACGCGCCCGCCGACGTGTTCGCATGGTGCGGCGGCAGCGTGCTGCTGCGGCCCGCCTACCTGGCCGATGTGGGCCTGTTCGACGAGCGCTTCTTCCTGTACTACGAGGACACCGACCTGTCGTGGCGGGGCCGCAGCCGCGGCTGGCGCTACCGCTATGTGCCCGGGGCCGTGGCCCGTCACATCCACGCCGCCTCCACGGGGGAGGGCTCGCCGGTCTTCCAGCACTACGTGGAGCGCAACCGGCTGCTCATGCTGGCCAAGAACGCGCCCGCCCGCATGGCCGCCCACGCGGTCTGGCGTTACCTGCTGACCACCCTGTCCTACACGCGGCGCGACCTGGTGGCCCCGGTGCTGGGGCGACGGCGGCCCCGGCCGACCACCGTGGTGCGGCGGCTGCGCTCGCTGGCGGACTTCGCCCGCCTGCTGCCGGCCATCCTGGCCGAGCGCCGCCGGGTGCGGCGGCGGGCCACGGTCGGCGACGCCGAGCTGCTGGCGTGGGCGGTGCCGCGGTGAAGGTCGCGGTCTACGACCGGTTCTGGCCGACCGGCGGCGGCGGGGAGAAGTTCGCGGCCGGCATCGCCGTCGCCCTGGCCGGCGACCACGACGTGCACCTCCTGGCCCACGAGGACGTCGACCGCGCCTGGCTGGGGGAGCGGCTGGACCTCGACCTCGGCGGGGTCGGGGTGGACGTGGTGGACGACCTGGGGGTCGCGGCCGCGTCCGAGGCCTACGACCTGTTCGTCAACGCCTCGTACCAGTCCTGGGACGCCAACCGGGCCCGGCACGGGCTCTACGTCGTCCACTTCCCGGGCCCGCGGCCCGAGCGGCCCGAGGCCGCCCGCCGCTGGCTGGCCCGCCACGCCCGAGGCCCGCTCACCGACCCGGCCGCCTCCGCCGAGCTGGGCGACGGCTTCTACACGCCCGAGGCCACCCGCCGGCACGGCATCCGCTGGACCGGGGGCGACGCCGACATAGTCGTGCGGGCGCCCGCCGGCGGGCAGGTGCCGGTCTCGGTGGTCCTGGGCCGCTACATGCACGCGGCCGTGGGGCCCGTCGAGGTGGTGGCCGAGCTGGACGGCCGGGAGCTGGGCCGGGCAGTGGTCGAGGGCCCGGCCTCGAAGCTGGACCGCCGCCGCACGGTGGCGTTGCGCTTCACCGTGGACGTCCCCGCGGGCGAGCCGGTCCGGGTCGACCTGCGCTGCCGGTCGTGGGTGCCCGCCGGTGTGGGCGTCGGCACCGACACCCGGCCGCACGGCGTCGCCGTCATCGGGGTGCACGCAGGCTCGGGCTGGCGGGGCCGGTTGGCGCGCGCCGCGCCGACCCTGTCCGGGCCGACCGGGCAGCCCACCTACCTCGACAGCTACGACCGGGTGCTGGCCAACTCGCGCTACACCCAGGGCTGGATCGAGCGGCTGTGGCGCCGGACCAGCGACGTGCTCTACCCGCCGGTGACGCTGGTGGAGCCGGGGGACAAGGACCCGGTGATCATGTCGGTGGGCCGCTTCTTCCTGCCCGGCACCGGCCACAACAAGAAGCAGCTGGAGATGGTGGAAGCGTTCCGCCGTCTCGTGGAGTCGGGCGGGGCCGACCGCTGGGAGTACCACCTGGTGGGCGGATGCAGCCCCGAGCACCGGCCCTACCTCGACGAGATCCGGGCCGCAGCCGAAGGGTTGCCAGTGGTCATCCACGCCGACGCCCCCGGCGCCGAGCTGCGGGCGCTGTACGCCCGGGCCTCGATCTTCTGGCACGCCGCCGGGTTGGGTGAAGACCCCGACCGCCACCCCGACCGCTTCGAGCACTTCGGCATCACCACCGTCGAGGCCATGTCGGCCGGGGCCGTGCCCGTCGTCATCGACGCGGCCGGGCAGGCGGAGATCGTGGAGCAGGGCGCGTCGGGCTACCGCTTCGCAGGGATCGACGGCCTGGTGTCCCACACCCGGGACCTGATCGCAGACCCCGAGTGGCGGGCCACGCTGGGAGCCGCCGCCCGCCGGCGGGCCGAGTCCTTCGGCTGGGATGCCTTCGTGCGCCGGGTGCGGGCGGTGGTCGAGGAGCTGGGCCAGTGACCGCCGGCGGCGAACGCGCCGGCGAGCGCTGGGCGCGGCGGGCCCGCTCGCCGCTCGCGTCGGCCCGCTCGCTCAGCCGTCGCGTCGGCGATCGCCTGGGCACGCCGCTGGCCTACCGCCGCCTGCGGGGCGAGCACTCCCAGCTGCGCGCCACTTACCAGACCTGGGTCCCACCCGGGCACTTCTACTCCCCGTACCCCGACCTCGACGAGTACGAGCGGCGGGTCGCGGCGCTGGTCGACCCGGACCGGCCGCTGCTCGGCATCGACATGCGCGAGAAGGACCAGCTCGCCCTGCTGGACGAGCTGGTGCCGCTGGTGGCGGACGCCCCGTTCCCCGAGCACCGCCCCGAGGGCGACGACGCGCCCCGGTGGCGCTACTGGTACGACAACTTCGCCTACGGCTACGGCGACGGCATCGTCCTGCACGGCATGCTTCGCCATCTGGCGCCCCGCCGCATCGTGGAGGTGGGCTCGGGGTTCTCGTCGGCGATGATGCTCGACACGGTGGACGGCTGGCTGCCGGGGACCGAGCTCACCTTCGTCGAGCCGTACCCGGAGCTGCTCGAGAGCTTGCTGCGGCCCGGGGACGAGGCACGCGTGACCATCCACCGCCGCGCCGTCCAGGACGTCGAGGACGAGGTGTTCGCGAGCCTGGGGGCGGGCGACGTGCTGTTCGTCGACTCGACGCACGTGGTCAAGGCCGGCTCGGACGTGAACCACCTGGTCTTCGAGGTGTTCCCCCGCCTGGCGCAGGGCGTGTGGATCCACCTCCACGACATCTTCTACCCGTTCGAGTACCCGGCCGACTGGGTGCGCGAGGGGCGGGCGTGGCACGAGGGGTACCTGCTGCGGGCCTTCCTCAGCTTCAACCCCCACTTCGCCATCCGCTGGTTCCAGGACTTCCTCTGGCAGCACCACCGCGAAGCGCTGCTCCGCATGCCGGCGGTCGCCGCCAAG
The DNA here is from genome assembly GCA_035649455.1 of Acidimicrobiales bacterium. GTDB lineage: Bacteria > Actinomycetota > Acidimicrobiia > Acidimicrobiales > VFJN01 > ZC4RG19. The sequence goes on along the minus strand of DASRJN010000357.1, from coordinate 12,058 downwards.
GCCGGCGGCAACATCTGGTTGGAGCGGGTGAGCTAGCGGCTAGTCCGGCAGGGGTGGCGGCGGGGTGCGCCGGTCCGGATCGATCGGGCTCATGATGCCCACGGCGTTGCCGTCCGGGTCGCACACGATGGCGTAGCGGGCGCCCCAGAAGGCGTCGAAGGGCGCCTGCTGGCTCTCGTACCCCGCGCCGGTCACGGTCTCGTAGACCCGATCCACGGCCTCCCGGTCGGCCACCTTGAAGCCGATGACCACGCCGGTGCGCCCCTCGGGCCAGCCCTGGTCCCACGCGGCGGCGAAGGCGGTGCTGTCGAGGTCCATGTCCAGCCCGCCGCCCACCATGGCCGCCCGGTGGTGGTCGGTCCACGGCGCCTCCTCGCCCATGTCCAGGCCGAGCGTGCGGTAGAACTCCACGCTGCGCCCCATGTTGCCCACGACCAGGTTGATCTGGTCGAGCAGCAACGGCGGCCATTCCGCTTCACTCATCGGCCTACCCCCCCAGGGTCGGTACCCGGCAATCCCAGGTCAGGTACATGTAACCCGGCGCGGCCCCGATTCGCGCCGCGGTCGCCCCGTCGGCCACCACCACCAGGTCGCCGGTCACCTCGGGCTCGCGCGCCGCGGCCAGCATGCCGGGCACGTCGAACTCGCCGGCGAAGTCGGGCCACGGGTTCGCGCCCTCCGGGCCGGCCACGGCTTCGGCCCACTCGGCCGTGCACAGCAGGTCGGTCACGAAGCCCTCGGCCCGCAGGCGGGCGGTCAGGTCGAAGCCGAAGCGCCAGAACACCGGCGTGTCGTCGCCGTGGAACTCGGGCTCGGCGGGCGGGGCGGTCGCCCCCTGGAGCACCGGCACCTGCAGCAGCAGATGGCCCCCCGGCGCCATGACCCGGCGCAGCTCGGCCAGGGCCTTGCCCGTGTCGGGGACGTGCTCGAGCACGTGGGCGCACAGCATCACGTCGAGGCAGGCGTCGGGCAGGTCGATGGCCTGCAGGTCGAGGCGCAGGTTGCCCGCGTGGGCCCGCAGGTCGTAGTCGCTGGTGCGGTAGAAGAACCAGGTGCTCATGGCGGCCCGGTAGCCGGCCCCCATGCGCGGGCTGTTCTCGATGACCCGCAGCTCCGGCCCGAGGGGCACCCGGCGCGCCAAACACCAGTGGAGGAACCGGTCCCGCCCGTTGCTGCCGCACCGGGGGCACAGCGCCAGCTCGACGTGGGCGGGCCCGTCGAAAGTCGGGCCCTGCCAGCGGCACACGTTGCACAGCACGCCACCGTCCGGTCCCGGCTCGGGCAGCGGCAGCCACGGCGGGGTGTCGGGATCCGGCCACGGTGTCGCCGCCGGCCCGGCGGCCGGGTCCGGCCCCAGCAGCTGGCGCCCGACCCTCCTCAGCTGGGCCTTGAGGCTCACCATGCCTCGTCCTCCTCGCGGTCCTCCACGCCGTGGGCCGCCAGCAGGTCGCGGGCGGCCGTGGTGGGGGACAGGCGCCCGGCCCGCACCGCGGCCTCCACCTCGCCGAGGCGCTTGGCCACCTGCTCGTCGTGGCGGAAGGAGTCCACCAGCCGCTCCCGCAGCTCGGCCCACAGCCAGTCGACCGCCTGGGCCGAGCGCAACCGGTCGAGCGCGCCATCGGCGCGCAGGTGAGCCGACAGTCGCTCGACCTCGTCCCACGCCTCGTCCACGCCGATGCCGTCGAGTGCTGACGCCGCCAGCACCGGTACGGCCCAGCCGGGGTGCTTGGGCCGCAGCAGGTGGACGGCGTGGCGGTAGTCGGCCACGGCCCGCCGGGCGGCGGGGGCCAGGTCACCGTCGGCCTTGTTCACCACCACCACGTCGGCCAGCTCCATGATCCCCCGCTTCAGGCCTTGCAGCTCGTCGCCGCCGCCCGGCGCGGCGATGAGCAGGAAGCAGTCCACCATGTCGGCCACCGCGGTCTCCGATTGGCCCACACCCACGGTCTCGATCACGATCACGTCGAAGCCCGCCGCCTCGCACAACAGCGCCGCCTCCCGGGTGCGGCGCGCCACCCCGCCGAGGGACCCGCCCGAGGGCGAGGGCCGGATGTAGGCCTCGGGGTCGCGGGCCAGGCGCTCCATGCGGGTCTTGTCGCCCATGATCGAGCCGCCGCTGCGCCGGCTGGACGGGTCGACGGCCAGGACCGCGACGCGGTGCCCGGCGGCGGTGAGCCGGGTGCCCAGCTCGTCGATGAACGTCGACTTCCCGGAGCCGGGCGTGCCGCTGACCCCCACCCGCACCGCACTGCCGGTCGCCGGCAGCACCTCGTCGAGCAGGGCGGCGGCCTCGGCGCGCCGCTCCGGGAGCGTCGACTCGATCAACGTGATCGAGCGGGCCAGCGCCCGCCGATCGCCGGCGCGCAGCCGCTCGGCGAGGTCGCCCATGTCGGTGAGCTTACGGGTCATGGCGACGCCCGGAGGAAGCCTCGATGAAACCACGGTGAACGGCATTGCTTCCCGCCGAGCGCGCCAGGAAGATCGCTCGGGCGTACACGACAGCACGCACCATGAAACTCATCATTCAGATTCCCTGCCTCAACGAAGAGGATCAGCTTCCCGCCACCCTGGCCGACCTGCCGCGGCATGTGCCCGGCGTCGACCTGGTCGAGTGGCTCGTCGTCGACGACGGCTCCACCGACCGCACCGTCGAGGTGGCGCGGGCCCACGGTGTCGACCACGTGGTGAAGCTGACCAACAACAAGGGCCTGGCCTCCGCCTTCCAGGCCGGGCTCGACGCCGCCCTCAAGCTGGGCGCGGACGTCATCGTCAACACCGACGCCGACAACCAGTACTCGGCCGACGCCATCCCCGCGCTGGTGGCGCCGATCGTGGCCGGCCGGGCCGACATGGTCATCGGCGACCGCAACGTGCGCGACATCGAGCACTTCTCGCCCACCAAGAAGGTCCTGCAGCGCTTGGGCAGCTGGGCGGTGCGCCAGGCGTCCGGCATCGGCGTGCCCGACGCCACCTCGGGCTTCCGGGCCTACAACCGCGAGGCAGCGCTGGGGTTGACCGTGGTGTCGACGTTCACCTACACGCTCGAGTCGCTCATCCAGGCGGGCAAGAGCCTGGCCGCGGTGGAGGCGGTGCCGGTGGGCACCAACCCCAAGACGCGCGAGTCCCGGCTGTTCAAGTCGATGTCGCTGTACGTGCGGCGCAACGTGCTGGGGTTGTTCCGCATCTACACCGGCTATGAGCCGCTGCGGGTGTTCAGCGCCCTGGCGTTCGTGCTGGCGCTCGGGGCGGTGGCCGCCTGGAGCCCGTTCCTCTGGGACTGGGTGGTGCACGGCGATCGCTCCGGCCATCTCCAGTCGATCGTGCTCGGGGGCGTCCTGCTGCTGGCCGCGGTCCAGGTCCTGGCCCTCGGCGTCCTGGCCGACCTCATCGCCTCGCACCGGGTGGTGACCCAGCGCACGCTGGAGCGGGTCCGCCGGGTCGAGCTCGAGCTGGGCGTCGCGCCTTCGCACTACGAGCCGGGCGACCGGCCCGCGCGCCGGGTGCGCGAGCTCACGGTGGTCGACGCCTGAAGCGCGGCCACCCCCGCGCCCGCCACGTCGACCAGCAGGAAGATGAGGCGGCTCCCCACCGCGACCGTGGCGCCGAGTCCCAGCGGCAGGCCCGAAGCCGCCACGAACACCGCCTCCCGCACGCCGGCGCCGGCGGGCACCGGCACGGCCAGGAACCCGGCGGTCCACGACAGGGCGGTGGCGATGCCGATGCGCAGCAGCGGGGCGTCGGGGTCGAGCGAGCGGGCCACGCACCAGGTGGCGGCCCAGATGCCGAGCCAGGCGGGCAGATAGCCCGCCACCACGCCCACGGTCGCCCGCCACGGCGGCACAGCGATGTCGGCGCCTCGCCCGGTGAACCGCACCAGCAGGTCGCGCGCCGCGGTCAGGACCCGCGGGTGCAGGGCCAGCAGGCCGAGGGGAAGCAGGGCCAGCAGCGCGAGGGCACCGGGCGACTCGGACTGCTTGGCCAGGTCGAGCGGGACCAGCCCCGCGGCCAGGGCCAGTGCCGCCAGGTACAGCGCCGCCAGCGACAGGGCCACGCTGGGGTAGGCCCGGTGGCGGGGCACGCCGCCCCGGCGGGCCAGCTCGCCGCGGCCCAGCACCGGCCACACCGTGCCGGGCACGTACTTGCCGAGCTCGCCGGCGAAGTACCAGGCCATGGTGGGGCCCCGGGGCGGCGCGGGGCCGAGCAGGCCGAGCACCCGCTGCCAGCACGACGCGATCCAGGCCATGGCGGCGGTGGCCGCCAGCGCGGCGGCCGCGATCCAGACGGGCTCGGCGCCGGCGATGTCGTCGCCGACCTCGCCCCACTGGGCGGACATGCGGGCGAGCACGAAGGCGATGCAGACGACCGCGATGACGGTGCCCGCGAGCGCGGACAGCGCCATCGTGCGGCGAGGCCGCCGGGTGGGGGTCGGCTCGCCCTCGACGCTGAGGGTGGCGGGTTCGGGGGCCATCGCGAGCCCATTCTGACCGACGCACCGGCGCGCTCTCGAACCCTGCAGGCGGTCGTAGGGCAAACGGATCGTGGCGCGCGTGTGAACTTTCGCGAGCCACCTCGGCGGAAGGTCCCCGGCGTGCCGGGGGCCCGCTGCACCCGTGCTAGGTCTGGCAGACCGTGACGACGCTCGTCCCGACGGGGAACACCTACGACAAGTACGCGTCCACGAACCCGGTCGAGCGTCGCCTCATGGCCGGCTTCTTCGGCGCGCTCGATGCCTGCCTGCCCGACCGGGCGCCCGCCACCGTGCTGGAGGTGGGAGTGGGCGAGGGCGAGGTCACGGCCCGCGTCCGCGAGCGCTACCCGGCCGCCACCGCGACCGGCGTCGACCTGCCCGACCCGGCGCTGGCGGCCGAGTGGCACGCGCGGGGCGTCGTCGGGCTGTTCGGCGACATCGCGCGCCTGCCCTTCCCGTCCGCCGCCTTCGACCTGGTGCTGGCCATCGAGGTGCTGGAGCATGTGCCGGACCCGGCGGCCGGCCTGGCCGAGCTGGCCCGCGTCAGCCGCGGCGATCTGGTCGTGTCCGTGCCCCGTGAGCCGATCTGGCGGGTCGCCAACATGGCCCGCGGCAAGTACCTGGGCGCGCTCGGCAACACGCCGGGCCACGTCCAGCACTGGTCACGGCGGAGCTTCGCCCGATTCGTGGCGTCGCAGGTCGACGTGGTCACCGTCCGCGCCCCGTTCCCCTGGACGATGGTCGCGGCCCGCGTGCGATGACCGCCACCGTCACCCTCCCCGCCCCGGAGGCGGACCCGCCCGAATCGGGGCCGCGGCCCGTCCCGGCCCGCGAGGCGCGGCTGGGCGGGCTCGTGCTCGCCGCCCTGGTGGTGGGCCTGATCGTGCGGGTGGCCGTGGGCCTCACCGACGACGCCGCCTCCACCGACGAGACCGCCTACCTGCATTCGGGGCTGGCCTTCGTTCAGGGCGACGGCTTCGAGCGCTACGGCCAGCCCGAGCTGCACTTCCCGCCGTTCCTGCCGGTCCTGCTGGGCGTGACGAGCTGGTTCGTGACCGACCCCCACACGGGCACCGTGGCCCTCACGGTGGTGTCGGGCACGCTGCTGATCATCCCGCTCAGCCTGCTCGGGCGCCGGCTCGCGGGGCCGGCCGGGGGCGTGACCACGGCCTGGCTCGCGGCACTGGTGCCGGGCCTGGCGACCATGCCCCAGATCCGCGGGACCGGGTCCGAGGCCGAGTACGCGCTGCTGGTCGTGACGGCCAGCTGGCTGGTGGTGTCCGCCGCCGACCATGCCGGCCGCGCCCGGCGGGGCCGGGTGGCCGCCGCGGGCGCACTCGTCGCGCTGGCGTACCTGACCCGGCCCGAGGGCCTGCTGATGGTCGTCCCGCTGGGGGTGACCGTGCTGGTGCTGGCCCGCCGCCGGCCGCCGCGCGCCGCCACCGTGGCCGCGTTCGCCGTGCCGGTCCTGCTGTGCGTGGTGCCCTACGCCACCTATCTCCACGCCAACACGGGCCGCTGGGAGCTGACGGGCAAGACGCAGGACGCGTCGATCGAGGCGTGGGCCGCGGTGGCGCGGGGCGACCGGGCCACCCGCAACGGCGAGCTCTACGGGCTGGACCGGACCGGGCTGCGGTTCGCGGCCGAGTACACGCCGCTGACGACCCTGGCCCGCGAGCATCCGGACGAGTACCGGGGCATCGTGGGCACCAACATCTCGAAGCTGCGGGACGTCGTGAGCACGAGGACGGTCCTGCCGCTGCCCTTGTGGCTGCTGGCCGCGGCGGGCGCCTGGCGGTTCCGCCGCTCCCGAACGGTGTGGCTGATGCTCGCCGTGGCCGCCCTCCCGGTGCTGTCGTCGCTCGCGTTCTTCGTCCAGCAGCGCTACCTGGTGGTGACGATCGCGCTCGCCACGGTGCCGATGGGCGCCGCCCTCGGCTCGCTGCGCCGCTCGCGTGTGCGGGTGGCGGCCACCGCCACGGTCCTGGTGGTGGCGGTGTCCGCCACCGTGGTGTCGTTCCGCGGCGACGTGGCCGGCTGGTGGCACCCGGTCGAGCAGACCGAGCAGCGCGTGGCCGGCGAGTGGTTGGCGACCCACAGCGACCCGGACGCCCGGGTCATGACCCGGAGCATGATCGTGGAGTTCTACGCGGAGCGCCCCTCGGTGGCGATGCCAGCGGCCGGGCTGGACGAGGTGCTGCGCTTCGCCCGGCACTATGGCGTCGACTACCTGGTGGCGGACTGGTACACCGTGGACCGGCTCATGCCCGAGCTCGGCGTCCTGATGGACGACGGCGAGGTTCCGGGCCTGCGCCTGGTGCACGAGGTGCGGGCCGAGGGACGTGAGGCGCGGATCTTCGCTCTGGACCCACCCCCGCCGCCGTCGTCCGCTTCGCCCCCGACCCTCGCCTTCACGGGCGACGGAGCCTGAGCGTGAGCACCGTCACCCCGCCCTCGACCGTCGACACCGCGGCGGTCGGCGAGCCCCGCGGGCCGGGCGTGCCCGCCGGCGAGCGCGTGCTGGCCGGGGTGCGGTTGCCGCCGCTGCCCCGCCCGCCGGCCGCCGTCTGGTTCGCCACTGCGCTGTTCGGGTTGGTGGCGGCGCTGTGGACCGTGGCGGTCCCGCCCATGCGGGCCCCCGACGAGCCTGCGCACGTCGACCTGATCATCTACCTCGCCGAAGGCCACAGGTATCCGGGCTACGACGAGCGCTACTTCGGCGAGAGCCTGGAGCTCGACACCAAGCGCTATCTGGTCGACTCCCGCTTTCACTGGCCCACGTTCGACGCGTTCGAGGCCGTGCCGCGCGGTGAGCGCCCGGATGTGGCCGACCTGGGCGGCACCGCGCCCGACGAGGAGGCCCGGCCGCCCAACCTGTCCCGCCCGGACTTCCCCCGCGCCTACAACCAGATGCCCCAGCACCCGCCGCTCTACTACGAGGGCATGGCCGCGCTGTTGCGGGTCGAGCGCTGGTTGTTGCCGGGCGACGAGCTGCCCGGCCTCGACCGGGAGCTCGGCCTGCTGCGCCTGGCCAACGTCCTGCTCGTGCTGCCCCTGCCGCTGCTCGCGTGGGCGGGGGTGCGGCGCATCGGCGGCAGCAACCGCGCCGGCACCGTGGCCGCCCTGCTGCCCCTGGGGCTGCCGCAGCTGCTCCACATCGCCGCGTCGGTGAACAACGACAACCTGCTGATCCTGCTGGGCGGGGTGCTGGCCGTGCTGCTGGCCGGGGTGGCGCGGGGCCTGCGGGCCTGGCGCACCGACGTGGCGGTGGCCGTGGTCCTCGGGCTCGCCTTGCTGACCAAGGCGTTCGCGGTCATGTTCGTCCCCGGGGTCGTGGTCGCCTACGGCCTGTACGCCTGGACGACGGGCCGGCGGCGCGCCGCTGCGGTTGGCGTCGCCCGGGTGGGCGTGGTGTCGGCCGTGCTCGGCGGCTGGTGGTGGATCGGCAACCTGATCCGCGAGGGCCAGGTGGCGCCGACCACCGAGACGCTCACCCGGACCGAGAGCGACCGCCCGCCCGAGTTCCACGCCGACATGATCCGTTTCGTGTGGACGTTCGCCGGCCGGATGATCACCCGCACGTGGGCGTGGATCGGGTTCCGCAACCCCAAGTTCGAGCTGCCGGTGCTGGTGGTCATGCTGGCCATGGCGGTCGTGATCGTCGCCGTCGTCGCGGCCTCGATCCGGGCCCGGCCGGGACGCTCGGCCGACGGCGGCCCTCGCCGAGCGGACATAGCCTTTGCCTGGCTGGCGGTCGCCATGCTCCTGCTGTTCGTCATGCGCCGGGCGTGGGGCCTCTACGAGACGACCGGCCTGTACGCCTTCATCCAGGGCCGCTACCTGTACTCCGCGCTGGTCGGGCCGATGGCTGTGGTCGCCATCGGGCTGGTGGCGCTGTTCCGGCGGCATGCCGTGCCGGTCACGCTGGCCGGCACGCTGATCCTGCAGGGCTGGGTGCTGCTCGACGTCGTCCTCGGCTCGTGGTCGGGCCCCGGGATGCTCGGCCCCGTGCACGGCATGCTGGCGTGGAGCCCGTGGCCCCCCCTGCTCCTCATCGCCGCCGCCGCCCTCGCCGCCGCCGCAGCCGCCGGCACCGTCCGCACCAAAGTGCACACCTAAGCGTCTGTCATCGGGCCGACCGATCCGGCACCGTCAGCTGACCACTACCGGATCAGTCGGTACCAAGGAGGATCCCGATGCTCGAAACGATGCCCAGGACGCGTGCACTCGCGCTGGCGGCTACCGCCGCGTCCATCGCCGCCGGGGCCGCGATCGTCGCCCCCCAGGGCGCTTCCGCCGCACCGGCGGACGAGTCCGGCGCCCTGGCCTGCCGGACCTACTCGGACAACACCGACACCTTCTCGCCGGACGGCGATGGCTACTGGTACACGAACTGGCACAACGTGCCGACCTCGTCGCCCTGCAAGGACATCCAGATCAGCATGGCCGCCAAGCAGGGATGTGCCCACTTCCGCGTCCACTACCCCGGCGTGGCCAACGGTGGCTACACGCACTACATCTGCGATACGGCGTGGACCGTCATCAAGTTCGACGCGCCCAACGGGCAGCAGTACCGCATCGAGTCCGACCGCAACGTCGCGTTCACGGTCGGCGACTGAGGCGCGGCGTCAGGCCGCCGGGCGCTTGGAGCGGAGCAGCTCCAGGACCCGGCGGGCTGCGGCCGGGATGTTGGTGCCGGGGCCGAAGATGGCGGCGACGCCGGCGGAGCGCAGCGACTCGTAGTCCTGGGGTGGGATGACGCCGCCGCACACGACCACCACGTCGCCGCCCCCGATGGCTTGCAGCTCCTCGAGGAGCTGGGGCACCAGGGTCTTGTGCCCCGCGGCCTGCGACGACACGCCGACCACGTGGACGTCGTTGTCGAGCGCATCCCGGGCGGCCTCGGCCGGCGTCTGGAACAGCGGGCCGACGTCGACGTCGAAGCCCAGATCGGCGAACGCGGTGGCGATGACCTTGGCGCCCCGGTCGTGGCCGTCCTGGCCCAGCTTCACCACCAGGATCCGGGGGCGCCGGCCCTCGGCCTCGGCGAACTCGTCGATGTCGGCCTGCACTGCCGCGAACTCGGCATCGCCCTCGTAGGCCGACCCGTACACCCCGTGGATCGAGCGGATCTCCGCCTTGTGCCGCCCGAAGACCTCCTCCATGGCGGCGCTGATCTCGCCCACCGTCGCCCGCGCCCGGGCCGCGGCGACCGACAGCTCCAGCAGGTTCCCGGAACCCCGGGCCCCCTCGGTCAGGGCTTGCAGCGCCGCGTGGCACGCGGCCTCGTCCCGGGTCGACCGCACTCGCTCCAGCCGGGCGATCTGCTGCTCCCGCACCTTGGTGTTGTCGATGGCGAGGATGTCGACGTGCTCGGGGTTCGACGGCTGGTACTTGTTGACGCCGACGATGACCTCCTCGCCCCGGTCGACCCGGGCCTGGCGGCGCGCCGCCGACTCCTCGATGCGCAGCTTGGGCATGCCGGAGATGACGGCCTTGGTCATGCCGCCCAGCGACTCGACCTCCTCCATCAGCGCCCACGCCTTGTCGACCAGCGCCGCGGTCAGCGACTCGACGTAGTACGAACCGCCGAGCGGGTCGACCACGTTGGGCACGCCGGTCTCCTCGGCAAGGATCAACTGGGTGTTGCGGGCGATGCGGGCTGACGCATCGGTCGGCAGGCCCAGCGCTTCGTCGAAGCTGTTGGTGTGCAGGCTCTGGGTGCCGCCCAGCACGGCGGCCATGGCCTCGTAGGCCGTCCGCACCACGTTGTTGTACGGGTCCTGCTCGGTGAGGGAGACACCCGAGGTCTGGCAGTGGGTCCGCAGCATGGCGGACCGGGGGTCCTTCGGGTCGAACTGGGAGATCACCCGGTGCCACAGGACGCGGGCGGCGCGGAGCTTGGCGACCTCCATGAAGAAGTTCATGCCGATGGCGAAGAAGAAGGAGAGGCGACCCGCGAACTTGTCGATGTCCAGGCCCCGGTCGATGGCGAACCGCACGTACTCGAGGCCGTCGGCGATGGTGAACGCCAGCTCCTGCTCGGCGGTCGCGCCGGCCTCCTGCATGTGGTAGCCGGAGATCGAGATCGAGTTGAACCGGGGCATGTTGGCGGCCGTGTACTCGATGATGTCGGCCACGATCCGCATGCTCGGCTCGGGGGGATAGATGTAGGTGTTGCGGACCATGAACTCCTTGAGGATGTCGTTCTGGATGGTCCCGCTGAGCCGGGCCCGATCGACGCCCTGCTCCTCCCCGGCCACGATGAAGCACGCCAGCGTCGGGAGCACCGCGCCGTTCATGGTCATCGACACCGACATCTTGTCGAGCGGGATGCCGTCGAACAGGATCTTCATGTCCTCGACCGAGTCGATCGCCACCCCGGCCTTGCCGACGTCGCCCTCGACCCGGGGGTGATCGGAGTCGTAGCCCCGGTGGGTGGCCAGGTCGAACGCCACCGACAGGCCCATCTGCCCGGCGGCCAGGTTGCGGCGGTAGAAGGCGTTGGACTCCTCCGCGGTGGAGAAGCCCGCGTACTGGCGGATCGTCCAGGGCCGGTTGGCGTACATCGTGGCCCGCACGCCCCGGGTGAACGGCGCGAAGCCGGGCAGTGAGTCGAGGCCCTCGACCGCGGCCAGGTCGGCCGCGGTGTAGAGCGGCTTGACGTCGATGCCCTCGGGCGTGCGCCAGATCAGCGTGTCGGGGTCGGCACCCCGCAGGTCCTTGGCCGCCAGGGCCCGCCAGTCGTCGAGGTCGGGCTGGTCCGTCACGAGATCGATGCTATGGATCCCCGGCTCACGAGGACGAATGGACCGCTATGAAGTTCGGCACGCCCTAAGGGTTCAGGCAGGCGCTGGTCCGGTTGCCCATCTGGCTCCAGTCGACCTGGTAGTAGGTCCCGTCGGGGCAGTCGAGCGCGGGGTTGATGTCCGAGAACAGGCCCTTGGAGCTCTCGTAGCCGGGCACGACCCACACGTGCACCATGTGCTGGATCAGCGGCTGCCAGCGGCCGCCGACGGTCGTGCACATCTCCTCGGTCACGTTCTGGTCGGCGACGAAGGGGGTGTCGAAGCCGCCCTGGGGCCGGGGGACCAGGCACACGTTCTCGTGGTAGTGCCAGTGGTCGTTGGGCCCGGCGAAGCCCTCGGGCACGGTGGCCGAGTTCACCGCCACGTACATGAAGCCGGCCAGATGGGAGTCGGGCTCGGCGCCGTCGAAGACCAGCAGGGGCGAGAGCAGCTCGGCCTCCTGCATGGTCCCGTCCACGTAGGCGCCGCCGGGCGGGATGAAGTGGGCGCCCAGGCCCGGCAGGAAAGGCCCGACGCGGTCGTACCCGGCCGCCTCGGCCGCGGCCACGGTCGGGAAGCGGTCGATCAGCGTGCGGGTCACGGCCAGCTCGCCGTCCAGCTGGGCCTGGGTGGCGCCGTCCAGCTCGACCGGCGCCGCCGCGCCGTGCTCGTGCCCGTTCTCGAGCAGGGACAGGCCCTTGTCGTCGCCGGCCGGGGCCGGGGTGGCCCCGGGGTCGTGCCCGTGGTCCATGCCCGCCATCTCGCCCATGGCATCCGCGTCGGATGCGGCGTGGGTGCCGTG